>NZ_QAIU01000014.1:0-3257 GCF_003061205.1 Pseudomonas sp. HMWF006 | reverse complement strand
GGTGGGCGACGGTGCGATGCAGATGAACAACATGGCCGAGCTGATCACCGTTGCCAAATACTGGCGGCAATGGGCGAGCCCGAAGTGGATCTGCGCGGTGTTCAACAACGAGGACCTCAATCAGGTGACGTGGGAGCAGCGGGTGATGGAGGGCGACCCCAAGTTCGAGGCGTCGCAAAGCATTCCGGACGTGCCGTATCACTTGTTCGCCATCTCCATTGGCCTCAAAGGGATTTTTGTCGATCGTGACGAAGATGTCGCCGCCGCCTGGGAGCAGGCGCTGGCCTCGGAGGTGCCGGTGCTGATCGAATTCAAGACCGACCCGAACGTGCCGCCGCTGCCGCCGCACATCAAGCTGGAACAGGCGAAAAAATTCGCCACGACCTTGCTCAAGGGCGATCCGGATGAGGCCGGCATCATCGTGCAAGCCGCCAAACAAGTCTTGAGTTCGGTGCTGCCGGGCAAAAAATAAGCGGATAAACCCATAGCGCTCATCCCCTGTGGCGAGGGAGCGTGCTACCTCGCCACAGGCCCGGCTCAACCGAAGGACGTTTCATTGATCCGCAACTCCGCACACAGCCCACCCTGTGGCCGGTTGTACAACTGCAAGGTGCTGCCGATCTTGCTGACGATCATCTGCACAATTGCCAGGCCCAACCCGGCGCCGTTGGCATGGCCGTGACTATAAAAGCGCTCGAACAGTCGCGCGTAGTCGAGTTCGTTGATGCCGGGGCCAGCGTCTTCGACGCTGATGTACACCGCGCCGGAGTCTTGCGGCTGCACCTGCACGCGCACCTCGCTGCCGGGCGGGGCGAAGTTCAGCGCGTTGGTAACCAGGTTCTGCAGGGCAATGGCCAAGGCCACAGGGTCGGTTTCAACCGGGCAGTGGTGGTCGCTGTCGAGGATCAGTTCTATATCCTTTTCCAGCGCCAGCGGCGCCAGTTCGGCAAGCTCCTCGCGCACCAGTGCGGTGAGTTCCACGGGGCTTTTTTCCGGATGGGCCAGACGCGGTTCGATCCGCGCCATGGTCAGCAACTGGCTGGCGATCCGTGTGGCGCGATCCACCGCGCTGACCAGAAATTCCAGCGCCTCCTCGCGTTGTTGCGAGGTGCCGGCGAGCTGCGCGTTTTGCGCATGGATGCGCAGGATCGCCAGTGGCGTGCGCAGTTCATGGGCGGCATCAGCGATAAAGCGTCGCTCCCGCGCCAGCAGATTGTCGATCTGCTGCAACAAGCGGTTGAGCGCGGTTTGCATCGGTTCGAGGTCGTGGGGCAGGGGGCTCAGGTTCAGCGGTTTGAGGGTTTCGGTATCACGCCCGCGAATGGTTTGCGCCATCCTGCGCAAGGGCTGCAGTCCCCAGCCGATGGTCAGCCAGATCAACGCCGCCAGCGCCGGCACACCGATCACGCTCGGCCATAGTGTGTGGCCGACGATCCGCTCGATCAGGTCCTGACGAACGTCGTCGCGCTCGCCGACCCAGATCAACAACCCTTGCTGCGAGTCCTTGAGCAGAAACGCACACCAGTCGCGGCCGTTTTCCATCAGGTCGTGGGAACCGAGGGTGGTCGGCGGCGCATTCAGTTCCGGCGCTTCGGCCGAACGCATCAACAATTGCCCATCACTGCGCCAGACCTGAAACGTCAGCCGCGTTTCGTACGGATGCGCCGCTTCCCCATCGCCGACCCGGCTCATCGCCTCATCGAAGGCCTGATACAGGCGCTTCCAGTCGTTGTCGCCCGGCGCGCGTTGCGCCAGTACGCCTTGCAGCAGGCGCGCACTCTGCGCCAGTTGGGCGTCGTAGACTTCTTCGATTTCATGGTGGCTGTCGCGCAACACCAGCCAACTGATCAGCACATCGCCGATCAGCACCAGAATCAGTACGGGGACCAGAATTCGCGCGCGGATCGAAATCATGACTTGAGCTCCACGACATAACCGACGCCGCGCACGGTGCGGATCAGACCGGTCGAAAGCTTCTTGCGCAGGTTGTGAATCAGCACTTCCAGGGTGTTGCTCTCGACATGGTCCTGCCAGCCATATAGCGCCCGGGACAAGCGCTCGCGGGTGACCACCTTGCCGGGACGCGCCATCAGTTGATGGAGCAGTTGATATTCCATCGGTGTCACCACCACCTCGAGACCTTGCCAGGTGACTTGCTGGCTGACCGGGTCAAGGCATACGCCGGCATGTTCCAGCACCGGTTGGGCGCGGCCCTGACTGCGGCGCAGCAACGCACGAATGCGCGCCTTCAATTCATCGACGTCGAACGGTTTGATCAGGTAGTCGTCGGCCCCGGCATCGAGGCCGGCGATGCGTTCGGCGGTGCCATCGCGTGCGGTGAGAATCAGCACCGGCAGGTCCTGTTGTGCACCGCGCAGTTGTTGCAGCAGGGCCAGGCCATCAAGCCGTGGCAAGCCGAGATCAAGCAACAGCAGGTCGAAGCTTTCACTGTGCAGGGCGTGCAGGGCGCTGACCCCGTCCTGCAACCAGTCGAGGGTGTAGCCCTCGCTGCTCAAGGCAACACGAATGCCTTGTCCGAGGGCTTGATCGTCTTCAACCAGCAGCAGGCGCATGGGCGGTTCTCAGTGGGCAACAGGGGCGTTGATGGGCGGCATCATGCCGTTGCACAGGGCGCCGTGGCAGTCCGGCCGACGGGAAAGATGTAACCACTCGTTGCCAACTAAGCTTTCACTAAGGTTGCTTTTGCACAGTGAGGCCTTCCTCATCGAGCGAGAGTGTTTCCATGCGCAAACTTCTGCTGTTGTCCCTGATTGCCGCCAGCCCTTTGGCCGTCGCCGGCCCGCAATGCACCACCGCCGAGCGTTCGCAATGGCAAGACCAGAACGCCTTCCAGGCGCAACTCAAAGCCCAGGGTTACCAGATCAGCAAGTTCAAGGTCACTGATGGCAACTGCTACGAGATCTACGGTTTCGACAAGGACAAGCGCAAAGTCGAGATCTACCACGACCCGGTCAGCGGCAAAGCGGTCAAGACCGAGATCAAAGGCTGATGCCGAGCGCGTCCCTGCGCCTGTGGGATCCGCTGGTGCGGCTGTTTCACCTGTCCATCGCCAGCGTCTTCGTCGCCAATTACTTCTTCAATGAGGCGGGTGACGACTGGCATGTCTGGCTTGGCTATTACGCCATGGGCTGGCTGTTGCTACGGATCGTGTGGGGCTTCATCGGGCCGCGCAGTGCGCGTTGGGCGGACTTCTGGCCGACGCCGGCGCGCCTGTTGGCGCACGGGCGGTCGCTGAT
>NZ_QAIU01000129.1:0-9288 GCF_003061205.1 Pseudomonas sp. HMWF006 | reverse complement strand
TGTCCTGACTGTGGCGCTGGCTGTCGCTCATGGTGCTCACCGATTCGCGGGCACCGACTTGCAGCTCCTCGATCATGGTCTGCACCTGTTGCGCCGATTCCTGGGTGCGGTGCGCCAGGTTGCGCACTTCATCCGCCACCACGGCAAAGCCACGGCCGGCCTCACCGGCACGCGCCGCTTCGATTGCGGCGTTGAGCGCCAGCAGGTTGGTTTGCTGGGAAATGCTGGTGATCACTTCGAGAATCTGGCCGATGTTCACGGTTTTGCTGTTCAGCGACTCGATGTTGCTGCTCGACGCGCTGAGCATGCTCGACAGCTGATTCATTGCCTTGATGCTGCGATCGACCACTTGTTGGCCGTCTTCGGCGAGGCCACGGGCGTCGCTGGCCTGGTTCGAGGCTTGCGCGGCGTTGCGGGCGATTTCCTGGGCGGCGGCGCCTAGCTGGTTGATCGCGGCGGCCACGCTGCTGGTGCGCGAAGCCTGTTGATCGGAGTTGTACATCGACGAATTCGACGCCGCGACCACGCGCAACGCGACCTCGTTGACCTGTCCGGTGGCCGACGACACTTCGCGGATCGAGCCATGAATACGCTCGACGAAACGGTTGAACGCCGTGCCCAGCACACCGAATTCATCGTGATTGACGATGGTCAGCCGTTTGGTCAGGTCGCCTTCGCCGTCGGCGATGTCTTCCATGGCGCGGGTCATGACGTGCAGCGGCTGGATCAGCAGGCGGATCAGCATGCCGAGCAGGGCGATGATGATCGCCACCCCAATGACGGTCGCAATCACCGCCGAGGTGCGGAACTGGCTGAGCATGGCGAAGGCTTTGTCCTTGTCCACCGACAGGCCGATGTACCAGTTCACCGACGGCAGGCCTTTGATTGGCGCGAAGGTCACGATACGGGTCTTGCCATCGACGGTGACTTCACTGAAATCGCCGCTGATGCGCGGGGTGTCCTGGGGATAGGCTTCCTTCAGTGATTTCATCACCAGTGCCTTGTCCGGGTGCACGAGGATCTTGCCGTCCGAGCTGACCAGGAACACATAACCCATGCCGTCGAAATCCCGCGCGGCGAGGGTGTCGACCAGCGATTGCAGGCTCAGGTCGCCGCCGACCACGCCAACGCTCTGGCCGGCCTTCTTCGAGGCGGTGGCGATGGAAATGATCAACTGGCCGGTGGCCGCGTCGATGTATGGTTCGGTCAGGGTCGAGGTGCTGCTGCTCTCGGCGCCCTTGTACCAGGGACGAACCCGAGGGTCGAAACCGTCCGGCATCTTCGTATCCGGGCGAATGGTGAAGTGACCGGTGGCGTCACCCAGATAGGTGGCCATGAACGTCGACGTCAGGGTTTTCTGTTCCAGCAGGCTGGCGACGTTGGCGGACTCGGGGTTGATGGCGATGTTCTGGGCGGCGTTTTCGATCAGCAGGATGCGACCGTTGAGCCAGGTCTGGATATTGCCGGCAGTGACTTCGCCCATCTCGTTGAGATAGTTCTTCAGGTCATCGCGGATCGCGTTGCGCTGGAGCCAGTCGTTGTACAGCGTGAACGAGGCGAAGGCGGCGATGACGATGAGGGCGGCGGCAAGCAAAATTTTATGGCTGAAGCGCAGATTTTTGTTCATGGCTTGGGGTTCCGCTAAGGTCTTAATGTCCAGGGCGTGCTTTTATAGAAGCGCGCGTAATGGGCAAGGGTGAAAGTAAGCTGATATTTCCGTCTCTCCTTAGGGAAATGTCCGGCCCGACTTGTGATCGGGCTCTCACCTCTGTTTATCGGCCATGCAGAATCAAAGATTAACCATTGGGTGACAAAATGCCTGACTCCTCGCAACTCGTAATCGGCGCCGATCTCACAGGACAGCAGGTGGGGCAGGCCATGCGCCTGGCGAACCGCCACGGGCTCGTCGCCGGCGCCACCGGTACGGGTAAAACCGTCACCTTGCAGCGCCTTGCCGAAGCGTTCAGCGACGCCGGCGTGGCGGTGTTTGCCGCCGACATCAAGGGTGATCTGTGCGGCCTTGGCGCCGCTGGCAACCCACAGGGCAAGGTCGCCGAGCGTATTGCCGGCATGCCGTGGCTCAATTACCAGCCCAAGGCTTACCCGGTGACGTTGTGGGACATCCACGGCGAGTCCGGTCATCCGTTGCGCACCACGCTGAGCGAAATGGGCCCGCTGTTGATCGGCAGCCTGCTGGAACTCACCGACAGCCAGCAGTCGGCGCTGTATGCCGCGTTCAAGGTCGCAGACCGCGAAGGGCTGTTGCTGCTGGACTTGAAGGACCTCAAGGCTCTGCTTAACCACCTCAAGGACAATCCGCAGTTGCTTGGCGAAGACGCGGCGCTGATGACCACCGGTTCCAGTCAGGCACTGTTGCGGCGACTGGCGATCCTCGAACAGCAGGGCGCCGAGGCGCTGTTTGGCGAGCCGGCGCTGCAACTCGAAGACATTCTGCAACCGACCGCCGACGGCCGTGGACGCATTCATCTACTGGACGCCAGTCGTCTGGTGCATGAAGCACCGAAGGTCTACGCGACCTTCCTGTTGTGGTTGCTGGCCGAGCTGTTCGAGCAGTTGCCGGAGCGCGGCGATGCCGATAAACCCCTGCTGGCCTTGTTCTTCGATGAGGCGCACTTGCTGTTCGGTGACACGCCCAAGGCCTTGCAGGAGCGCCTGGAGCAAGTGGTGCGGCTGATTCGTTCGAAAGGCGTCGGCGTGTACTTTGTGACCCAGTCGCCGGCGGACTTGCCGGATGACGTGTTGGCGCAGCTGGGTCTGCGCGTTCAGCACGGTTTACGTGCGTTCACCGCCAAGGAGCAGAAATCCCTGCGGGCAGTGGCCGATGGCTTCCGGCCGAACCCGGCGTTCGACAGCCTGGCGGTGTTGACGGAGCTTGGCATCGGCGAGGCGCTGGTCGGCACGCTGACAGAAAAAGGTACGCCGGAAATGGTCCAGCGCGTCCTGGTGGCGCCGCCGCAGTCGCGGATCGGGCCGCTGAGCGAAACCGAACGCACGGTATTGATCGCCGGGTCGCCGTTCAAGGGCCGGTATGACAAACCGATCGACCGCGAGTCGGCGTATGAAATTCTGATGGGGCGCAAGGGGCTGGCGCCAGAAACTGAGGTCCCGGCAGGTAAGCCGGTGCCCGAAGAGCCGAGTCTTGCCGACAGGGCCGGGGAGTTTCTCGGGACGGCGGCCGGGCAGGCGTTGAAATCCGCCATGCGCCAGGCGGCCAATAATTTGGGTAAACAACTGGTGCGCGGCTTGATGGGCTCTTTGCTTGGAGGCAGCAAACGCCGCTGACCATTCTTTGCCGGCGAGCTAAATGTGGGAGCGAGGCTGCTCCCACATTGGATCTGCGCGCACGTTCAGATAGATTTCAGGACTTGTCTTTAGCGTGCGCCGCCAGCCGTTCCAGTGCCGCCCGCAGTCCCGGATCACTGATCCCGTCGGCCGTGGCCTGAATGGTCGCCGCCGCATCCGTGGACAAATCCATCGTATGTCCGGTCGCCCCGCGCTGCACGGTAGGCGGCTGCACCTTGAACAGAATGCGCGTCAGGCTGGCGAACTCGTCGAACATCTGCAATTGCCGCTGCAAGCGTTTCTGCTGATAACGCAGACGGGTGGCCCAATGGCCGTCGGTGACAATCAGCAACAGACTGCCTTCACGCCAGGACGCCACATGACAATGTTCGCGAGCGGCGGGTTGCAGTTGGCTTTCGAGCAAGCGTTGCAGATGCCCCAGACGTTGGGCATGGCCGAGAATGGCTTTGAGCGGCTTGGCTTCGCGCAGCAGAACGGCGGGTGCTCTGGCCGTAAGAGGGCGGAATGCCATGATCGAACACCTGAAGTAACAGAAACGCCATGGTAGCAGAAAGCGGCAAAATCACTCGCCCATTGCTTTTGTCCCTGCTTTACCCATTAAATCAACGACTAACTTCTTTCCTGTACGGGTTGAAGTTGAGCAAAACGCCCCTATCTTAAGTGAGCCCCGTCAAAGCGCAGTGCCAGCATCGTGGAACATCGCCACTTTCCTCACTTCCGTTTCCGGGTAGAATGCTCGTTCGCATGCGGCCATGAGGGCTGCACGGGCGACGCTCACGGGGCCGCCCTCCATCCCTTTAGTGTGGAAGATCCTGCCGATATGTTTGCGCCTTTGTTAAAGAAACTTTTTGGAAGCAAGAACGAGCGTGAAGTCAAACGCATGCTCAAGACGGTGCAGCTCGTCAATGCCTTCGAAGAGCAAATGGTGGCCCTTTCGGACGATCAATTGCGTGCCAAGACCGCCGAGTTCAAGGCCCGCATCGCCAAAGGGGAAACCCTCGACAAGCTGCTGCCAGAAGCCTTTGCGGTCGCCCGCGAAGCCGGCAAGCGCGTCATGGGCATGCGCCACTTCGACGTACAGCTCGTCGGTGGCATGACCCTGCACGAAGGCAAGATTGCCGAAATGCGTACCGGTGAGGGTAAAACCCTCGTGGCGACCCTGGGTGTTTACCTCAACGCGCTGTCCGGCAAGGGCGTGCACGTGGTGACGGTGAACGACTACCTGGCCCGTCGTGACGCCAACTGGATGCGTCCGCTGTATGAATTCCTCGGCCTGACCGTCGGCGTCGTGACGCCGTTCCAGCCGCCGGAAGAGAAGCGCGCCGCCTACGCCGCCGACATCACCTACGGCACCAACAACGAATTCGGGTTCGACTACCTGCGCGACAACATGGCGTTCAGCATGGAAGAAAAATTCCAGCGCGAACTCAATTTTGCCGTGATCGACGAAGTCGACTCCATCCTCATCGACGAAGCGCGTACCCCGCTGATCATCTCCGGTCAGGCCGAGGACAGCTCCAAGCTGTACATGGAGATCAATAAACTGATCCCGCAGCTGGAACTGCATGTCGAAGAAGTCGAAGGCGAAGTCACCAAGGCCGGCCACTACACCGTTGACGAGAAGACCCGTCAGGTCGAGCTCAACGAAGCCGGTCACCAGTTCATCGAAGACATGCTCACCCGCGTCGGCCTGCTGGCTGAAGGCGAAAGCCTGTACTCGGCACACAACCTGGGCCTGCTGACCCACGTGTATGCCGGTCTGCGTGCGCACAAGCTGTTCAATCGCAACATTGAATACATCGTGCAGGACGGTCAGGTCGTACTGGTCGACGAACACACCGGTCGTACCATGCCGGGCCGTCGTCTGTCCGAAGGCCTGCACCAGGCCATCGAAGCCAAGGAAGGTCTGAACATCCAGGCCGAGAGCCAGACCCTGGCCTCGACTACGTTCCAGAACTACTTCCGTCTGTACACCAAGCTGTCCGGCATGACCGGTACCGCTGACACCGAAGCGTTCGAATTCCACCAGATCTATGGTCTGGAGGTGATGGTCATTCCGCCGAACAAGCCGTTGGCGCGTAAGGACTTCAACGACCTGGTGTTCCTGACTGCCGAAGAGAAGTACGCGGCAATCGTTACCGACATCAAGGAAAGCATGGCCGCCGGTCGTCCGGTGCTGGTGGGTACCGCGACCATCGAAACCTCCGAGCACATGTCCGCATTGCTCGTGAAGGAAGGCATCGAACACAAGGTTCTGAATGCCAAGTTCCACGAAAAAGAAGCCGAGATCATCGCGCAGGCCGGTCGTCCGGGCGCCCTGACCATCGCCACCAACATGGCCGGTCGTGGTACCGACATCCTGTTGGGCGGTAACTGGGAAGTGGAAGTCGCGTCGCTGGAGAACCCGACCCCCGAGCAGATCGCGCAAATCAAGGCCGACTGGCAGAAGCGCCACCAGCAAGTGCTGGAATCCGGCGGTCTGCAGGTGATCGCGTCCGAGCGTCACGAATCCCGTCGTATCGACAACCAGCTGCGTGGCCGTGCCGGCCGTCAGGGCGATGCCGGTTCCAGCCGCTTCTACCTGTCGCTGGAAGACAGCCTGATGCGCATCTTCGCCTCTGACCGGGTGAAGAACTTCATGAAAGCCCTGGGCATGCAGCCGGGCGAAGCGATCGAGCACCGCATGGTGACCAACGCGATCGAGAAGGCGCAGCGCAAGGTTGAAGGCCGCAACTTCGACATCCGCAAGCAACTGCTCGAGTTCGACGACGTCAACAACGAACAGCGTAAAGTGATCTATCACATGCGTAACACGTTGCTGGCCGCTGACAACATCGGTGAAACCATCGCCGATTTCCGTCAGGACGTGCTCAACGCCACCGTCAGTGCCCACATTCCGCCGCAATCGCTGCCAGAGCAGTGGGACGTCGCCGGTCTGGAAGCCTCGATTGCCAGCGATTTCGGCGTGAAGCTGCCGATTCAGCAGTGGCTTGACGAAGACGATCACCTGTACGAAGAAACCCTGCGCGAGAAGCTGATGCAAGAGCTGATCGCCGCGTACAACGAGAAAGAAGACCAGGCCGGTGCCGACGCACTGCGCTCCTTCGAGAAACAAATCGTTCTGCGCGTACTGGACGATCTGTGGAAAGACCACCTGTCGACCATGGATCACCTGCGTCACGGCATCCACCTGCGTGGCTACGCCCAGAAGAACCCGAAGCAGGAATACAAGCGCGAGTCGTTCACGCTGTTCTCCGAGCTGCTGGATTCGATCAAGCGCGACTCGATCCGTGTGTTGTCGCACGTTCAGGTTCGTCGCGAAGATCCGGAAGCCGAAGAACAACGCCTGCGTGAGGAGGCCGAAGCACTGGCCGCCCGCATGCAGTTCGAACACGCCGAAGCCCCGGGCCTGGACCAGCCGGAAGCCCTGGTCGGTGAAGAGGTCGATGTTGCCCTCGCCACCGCCCCGGTTCGCAACGAGCAGAAGCTGGGCCGCAACGAACTGTGCTACTGCGGTTCGGGCAAGAAATTCAAGCATTGCCACGGGCAGATCCAGTAAAACCCGTTTCAATCGCTGAAATACCCGCGCCGCGACCGGCTCCTGCCGTCGCGGCGTTTTGCCATTCAAGCCACCGTCCCTACGATTGGCGGTGCTGACATCATTGAGTAAGGAGCGCATTCATGGCTGTTGGTCTTGGTCCTTTGCCAACGTTGCACCCGGTTGCCGGTTTTGAACTCGGTATCGCCTCGGCCGGCATCAAGCGCCCGGGGCGCAAGGATGTGGTGGTGATGCGTTGCGCCGAAGGCTCTACGGTGGCGGGCGTGTTCACCCTGAACGCCTTTTGTGCGGCGCCGGTGATCCTGGCGAAACAACGTGTACACAACGCTGTGCGCTACCTGCTGACCAACACCGGCAACGCCAATGCCGGTACCGGTGAGCCGGGCCTGGCTGCGGCCGAGCGCACCACGGCGAAGCTCGCCGAGCTGACCGGTGTCGATGCCAGCCAGATCCTGCCGTACTCCACCGGTGTGATCGGCGAGCCACTGCCGGTCGAGAAGATCGAAGGCGCCTTGCAAGCGGCGCTGGACGACCTGTCGGAAAACAACTGGGAAGCCGCGGCCACCGGCATCATGACCACCGACACCCTGCCCAAGGGTGCCAGCCGCCAGTTCCAGCATGATGGCGTGACCATCACCGTGACCGGAATCAGCAAAGGTGCGGGCATGATCCGCCCTAACATGGCGACCATGCTCGGCTACATCGCCACCGACGCCAAAGTCTCCCGTGATGTATTGCACAACCTGATGCTCGACGGCGCCAACAAGTCGTTCAACCGCATCACCATCGACGGCGACACCTCGACCAACGACTGCTGCATGCTGATTGCCACCGGCAAGGCTGCGCTGCCGGAAATCACTCGCGCTGAAGGCGAGCTGTTCAACAAGTTGAAGCAAGCGGTGTTCGAAGTGTGCATGGACGTGGCCCAGGCCATCGTGCGTGACGGCGAAGGCGCGACCAAGTTCGTCACTGTTGAAGTCAACGGCGGCGGCAATCACCAGGAATGCCTGGACGTCGGCTACACCGTGGCGCATTCGCCGCTGATCAAGACCGCACTGTTCGCCTCCGACCCGAACTGGGGCCGTATCCTGGCCGCTGTCGGCCGTGCCGGTGTGCCGGACCTGGACGTGAGCAAGATCGACGTGTTCCTCGGTGACGTGTGCATCGCCAGCCGTGGCGCCCGCGCAAGCACCTACACTGAGGCGCAGGGTTCGGCGGTGATGCAGCAGGAAGAAATCACCATCCGCATCGAGCTGGGTCGCGGTGATTGCAGCGAAACCATCTGGACCACCGACCTGTCGCATGAATACGTGAAGATCAACGCCGAGTACCGCACTTGATCTAAAAGGTGGGGGCGGGCTGTCGGCCTCTTCGCGAGCAAGCTCGCTCCCACAGTGGTTTCGGCCGTTCACACATGCTGTGTACACCCAAGAACCTGTGGGAGCGAGCTTGCTCGCGAAAGCGATGGTTCAGACTCGACAAGTTTAGAAGCTTCCTCTGACGAAAAGGCGCCACACCCATGTCCCTGCACCTGATCATCGGCGACAAACTGCTTTCCTCCTGGTCCTTGCGCGCGGCACTGGCCGTCGAGCTGACCGGCGCACCCTACACCGAAGAGTTGATCAGACTCGGCAAACCCGACACCCGTGAGCGTCTGCTCAAGCATTCGCCAACCGCCAAGGTCCCGTTGCTGAAAACCTCACGGGGCACCATCGCCGATTCGCTGGCCATCGCCGAATACCTCGCCGAACAGTTTCCGTCCGAACAGCTCTGGCCGAGCGATCTGTTCGCCCGCGCCCAGGCACGATCCGCCTGCGCGCAGATGCACAGCGGCTTCTTCGCCATGCGCAATCACATGCCGTTCAACCTCAACCATGACGCGCCGCTTAACCCGGTGCCGCCAGAAGTGAAGGTCGACATCGAGCGCATGCTCGCGCTGTGGGCCGAATGCCGTGCTGCTGCCACCGAGAGCGGGCCGTACCTGTTTGGTCGGGTGAGTCTGGCCGATGCCTTCTTCGCGCCGATTGCCGTGCGCCTGCGCACCTATCAGGTCAAGCTGCCAGCGGCCGACGAAGCCTATGTTGAAACCGTCTACCAATGGCCGGCCTTCAAGGCATGGCAGAAGGCTGGACTGGAGGAGTTGAATCCGTGAAACGCGTACACGTCGCCGCCGCCGTCATTCGTGACGACAGCGGCAAAGTTCTCATCGCCCGCCGTGCCGACACCCAGCATCAGGGTGGCTTGTGGGAGTTTCCCGGCGGCAAGGTCGAGGCCGACGAGTCGGTGGAAACCGCGCTGGCCCGTGAGCTGCACGAAGAGTTGGGCATTGTCGTCGGTGCTGCCCGTCCACTGATCAAGGTTCACCACGACTACCCCGACAAACAGGTGTTGCTGGATGTCTGGGA
>NZ_QAIU01000128.1:0-6281 GCF_003061205.1 Pseudomonas sp. HMWF006 | reverse complement strand
AGTGATGGACCAACACGCGTTCATGAGTGTGGCGCCGGGGGTTGAGCTGCGGGTGGGGGACATTATTTCCTTTGGTACCTCGCACCCGTGCCTGACGTTTGACAAGTGGCGTGTGGGGTTGTTGGTGGATGAGCAGTTGGCGGTGGTTGAGAGCATGGAGACTTGCTTCTAGGGCTTGAGACCGAGTTGCGGCCAATCGCAGGCAAACCAGCTCCCACAGGGATCTCATGGACTGTGAAGATCATGTGGGCGCTGGCTTGCCAGCGATGCGGCCGGATCAAACACCACCGAATCAGCAGAGACACACCCGATGACCACTCTCAGCCCTCTGGGCCCGAACATCCCGCGCATCGCGCTGATCGGCGAATGCATGATCGAACTGCAACAGCGCGCCGACGGCAGCCTGCAGCAAAGCTTCGGCGGCGACACGCTTAACACGGCGGTTTACCTGTCCCGCGCCCTTGGCGATAAAGCGCAAGTCGATTACGTCACCGCGCTGGGCGATGACAGCTTCAGCGACGCGATGTGTGAAATCTGGAGCAGCGAAGGCATTGGCCTCGACCTGGTGCAACGTCTGCCCGGGCGTCTGCCGGGCCTCTACTGCATCCAGACCGACGCCACCGGCGAACGCCGCTTCCTTTACTGGCGCAACGAAGCGGCCGTCCGCGACTGTTTCACCACCCCGGCGGCCGAGCCGATTCTGGCGGCGCTGGCCGATTACGACGTGTTGTATTTCAGCGGTATCACCCTTGCTGTGCTTGGTGCGCTGGGCCGGGAAAAGCTGATCCAGACGCTGATCGAGGCCCGCCAGCGGGATGCACGCATCGTGTTCGACAACAACTACCGGCCGCGTTTGTGGGCCTCAGTCGAAGAGGCGCGTTCGGCGTATCGCAGCGTGTTGCCCTACGTTGATCTGGCGTTGCTGACAGTGGATGACGAGCAGGCGCTGTTCGGATTTGCCGACTGCGATGCGGTGTTCGCGGCTTACGCGCAGTTCGATACGCCGGAAGTGGTGCTCAAGCGCGGTGCCGACGCATGCCTGATTCGCTGCGATGGCGAAGCGTTCGAGGTGCCGGCGCAGACCGTCGAGAAAGTCGTCGACACCACGGCGGCCGGGGATTCGTTCAGTGCGGCGTATCTGGCCAGTCGATTGCAGGGCGGGAGTCCGGCGGAGGCTGCCGAGGCCGGGCATCTGCTGGCAAGTCGGGTGATTCAGGTGCCAGGAGCACTGATCCCGAAATAGATTTGAATGGCCGCTTGCGGCGCAATCGGTTCGCGAGCAGGCTCGCTCCCACAGGGGATTGCATTCTCAATGTGGGAGCGAGCCTGCTGGCGAAAGGGCCCTGAAGCCAACCCATCAATCGCGGTAAAACACCTGCACCAAGTGATAGCCGAACTTGCTCTTGATCGGCCCGTGCACGGTACGCAACGGCTTTTTGAAGATCACCGCGTCAATCGCGCCAACCATCTGTCCCGGACGGACTTCACCCAGATCGCCACCGCGCTTGCCGGACGGGCAGGTCGAAAATTTCTTGGCCAGCACATCGAACGCTTCGCCCTTGGCGATGCGTTGTTTGAGCTGTTCGGCCTCTTCGGCGGTTTTCACCAGAATGTGGCGGGCTTGGGCTTTCATCGTGCGATACCTGATAACGGGGTGACGGCGGGGCGCGGATTATGCCTCAAGTCACCGGGTTTGACTGATCATCGTGCGGATCTTGCTCGCCAGCAGCTCAATGGCAAACGGTTTGGCGACCATGTCCATGCCGTCCTCGAGAAAACCCTGACGCTCGGCGGCTTTCTGCGCGTAACCGGTCATGAACAACACTTTCAGGCCCGGACGATGCTGGCGGGCGACTTCCGCCAACTGACGGCCGTTCATGCCGGGCAGGCCGACATCCGTTACCAGCAGGTCCACCCGCAGGTCCGATTCCAGCAGGGGCAGCGCGGATTTCGCGTCCTCGGCTTCGAATGCGCGATAACCCAGTTCCTTGAGCAGATCGAGCACCAGCATGCGCACGCCGGGATCGTCTTCGACGACGACCACGGCTTCTCCGCTCGGCAGGTGGGCGGGCGGCTCGACCGGGTTGGCTGGCGGGTGTTCCGGCTCCAGTGCATACAGACGCGGCAAATACAGCCGCACACAGGTGCCCTGTCCGGGCAGGCTGTCGAGACTGACATGGCCGCCCGACTGCTGGGCGAAGCCATAAATCATCGACAGGCCCAACCCGGTGCCCTGACCGATGGGTTTGGTGGTGAAAAACGGGTCGAACGCCTTGGACCGCACGGAGGGCGTCATGCCCGTCCCGTTATCGCTGACCGCCAGCATCAGGTAATCGCCGGCCTTCACTGGTTCCAGCGTGGTGATGTCGCTGCCGTCGAGGTAGACGTTGACTGTTTCGATCAGCAGTTCGCCGCCCTCGGGCATGGCATCACGCGCATTGATCACCAGATTGAGCAGGGCATTTTCCAACTGGCTCACATCCGTGCTCACCGGCCACAGGTCGTCGGCCAGCTGCAGTTTGAGCTCGATCTGATCACCTTTGGTGCGGCGGATCAGGTCTTCCAGCGAATGGATCAGTTCGTTGACGTTCAGCTGTTTGCGGTCCAGCGACTGGCGCCGCGAAAACGCCAGCAGACGATGGGTCAGCGCCGCCGCCCGATTGGCCGAGGACACGGCCGCTTCGGTAAACCGGCCGATCTCGTTGGCGCGGCCGTCGGCAATATAGCGCTGCATCAGATCGAGGCTGCCGATGATGCCGGTGAGCATGTTGTTGAAGTCGTGGGCGATGCCGCCGGTGAGCTGGCCGACCGCTTCCATCTTCTGCGCATGGCGCAAGGCATCTTCGGCCCGCTCGCGCTCGAACATCTCGTTCTGCAAGCGCTGGTTGGCCTGGGCCAGTTGTTCGGTACGGGCGCTGACGCGCTCTTCGAGGGTTTCGTTGAGGTTGCGCAGCGCTTCTTCGGTTTTCTTGCGTTCGGTTTCGTCGATCACAAAGATGTAGAAACCGTTGACCGCACCGTCGGCCCCGTGTCGCGGCAGGTAATTCATCAACGCGTGACGGATGCTGCCATCGCGGTGAGGGGTGTACAGGCTGAATGAACAAGGCCTGCCCGCCAGCGCTTCGGCGATGTACGGCGCGCGCAGAAAATAGGCTTCTTCGCCGATCACTTCGCGGATGGTGCGCCCGTAGAGCTCCTGCGGGGTCAGGCCGTACCAGTCGAGATAGGCGGCGTTGTTGAGGCGGAAACGCTCCTCATGGTCGACGTAGCTGATGAGGATCGGCATGGCGTTGATGATCAGCTGCAGTTCGGTCTGGCTCTGGCGCAGCGCCTGTTCGGTGTGTTTGCGCTCGGTCAGGTCCAGCGCCGCGCCGAGAAAGCGCACCGGCCGGCCATGGTGATCCTTGTAGCAGCGGCCACGGGCAAACACCCAGCGTATGTCGCCGTCGCCTTGCAGCAGACGATATTCCTCGGCGTACTCGGTGCCGTGGGTGATGCAGTGCTTGATGCTGCGCGCGATCAGGGCGCGGTCTTCCGGGTGCACACCCTGCAAATAGTCGCTGATCGGCAACTGGCTCGCCTGCGCCGGATCGACCCCGTGCAACTGCGCGAAATGAGCGTCGGCGATGAAGCGGTCTTCGCCGATATCCCAATCCCAGGTGCCGACGGCATCGGTGGCTGCCAGGGCCAGTTGCAGGCGCTCTTCGGTTTGCTGTTGCGCCTTGAGGCTGTCTTCGGAGCGCTGTTGCAGTTCCAGCGCGATGCGTCGGCGCTCATTGGTTTCGATGGCCGTGACCAGGATCCCCGCCACTTGCGCGGTTTCGTCGCGAATCGGGCTGTAGGTCAAATCCAGCCAGAAGTCGGAATCCTTGCCGTCACGTTGCAGGGTAAAGCGTCGTTCGCTATAGGTCCGCACCTGACCTTGCAGGACGGCGCGGTAAATCGGGTCGGTAAAGTCGCGAAGTTCTGGCCATATCAGGTGCGCCGGTTGTCCGAAAGCGTGCGGATGCTTGCTGCCGGCCAGCATGGCGAAGCCGTTGTTATAGATCTGGGTGAGCTGCGGCCCCCACAGCAGCAACATCGGCATTGGCGAGTGCAGCACGATGTCCACCGCGGTGCGCAGGCTCTGCGGCCATTGACCAGCGTCGCCCAGTGCGCTGTTACTCCAGTCAGTGCGGGTGATCAGCGCCTGCGCATCGTCGTTGCCGGGTACAGCGTTCATTGCGTTAGTCCTGGGCGTCATTCGGTAAGGCGGCGTCTACTATCCTTCGAGAGGGTAGACGCTCAATGCACCGCTGCGTCACGACAGCGGGCCATGTCTGAATATTGAATGCTTCGTCGGTGAATTTGACCATGGAAATCGATGCACTGTTAACACGCTTGGCCAGCCAGCATGGCTCGGACCTGTTCCTGTCGACCGGAGCGCCACCCAGCGCGCGCTTTCAAGGCGTATTGACGCCGTTGGCCGAGCAGCCGTTCAAGCCGGGTGAAGTCGCGGTCATCGCCAATTCCCTGATGGACGCCGAACAGCGCCGGGAGTTCGACCGGGATCTGGAAATGAACCTGGCCATCTCGCGCACCGGCATCGGCCGCTTTCGGGTCAATCTGTTCAAGCAACGCAATGACGTGTCGATCGTGATCCGCAACGTCAAACTGGACATTCCGCGCTTTGAAGACCTCAAGTTGCCCCGCGTGCTGCTGGAAACCGTGATGCTCAAACAAGGCCTGATTCTGTTTGTCGGCGCCACCGATTCGGGCAAATCGACCTCGCTGGCGGCGCTGATCGATCATCGCAATCGCCATAGCAGTGGCCACATCATCACGATTGAAGACCCGATCGAGTACATCCACCGGCATCGGCTGTCGATCATCAACCAGCGTGAAGTCGGTGTCGACACCCGCAGCTTTCACGCGGCTTTGAAAAACACTCTGCGCCAGGCACCCGATGTGGTGCTGATCGGCGAAATCCGCGACCGCGAGACCATGGAGCACGCGCTGGCGTTCGCCGAAACCGGTCATCTGGTTTTATCGACGCTGCACGCCAACAACGCCAATCAGGCGCTCGACCGGATCATCAACCTGTTTGCCGAGGAGCGTCGGCCACAGTTGCTGCATGCACTGGGCAACAACCTTAAAGCCTTTGTTTCCCAGCGCCTGGTGCGCACGCTCGAGGGGCAACGGCGGGCAGCCGTGGAAGTGATGCTGGGCACGCCGACCATCGGGGACCTGATCCGGCGTAATGAATTGGGTGAGCTCAAAGGCATCATGGAAAAGTCCACCGAACTGGGCATGCAGACGTTCGACGGGGCGTTGCACGGCCTGGTGGTGGAGGGGGCGATCAGCGAGGAAGAAGCACTCAAACATGCCGATTCGGTGAACAATCTGCGCCTGCGCTTGAAGTTGCAGGGCGATGTCACACCGGCCCCACCCACGACGGGGGAGTGGGGCCTGATGGACTGAACGGTTCAGCCTCTGGGTTCAAGTCTCGAGTTCAGCGCGATTGCGAAACTGCTCCAGCGCTTCGGGATTGGCCAGGGCGTCGGTGTTCTTGACCATCTCGCCGTGGATCACATTGCGCACAGCCAGCTCCACCACTTTGCCGCTGATGGTGCGCGGAATGTCGGTCACGCTGAGGATTTTCGCCGGCACATGCCGAGGCGTGGTGTTGGCGCGGATCACCTGGCGGATCTGCGCTTGCAGGGCTTCATCCAGTTCAACCGCGTCCTGCAAGCGCACAAACAGCACCACCCGTACGTCATCCTGCCATTGCTGACCGACGGCGACGCTGTCGAGCACTTGCGGGACTTTCTCCACCTGGCGATAAATCTCCGCCGTGCCAATGCGCACACCGCCGGGGTTGAGTACGGCGTCCGAGCGGCCATGGATCATCATCGCGCCGTGCGGCAGCTCTTCGGCGTAATCGCCCTGGGCCCAAACGCCGGGAAACAGGCTGAAATAGGATTTCCGCAATTTTGTTCCGTCCGGGTCATTCCACAGGCCAATTGGCATTGCCGGGAAATGCCGGGTACAGACCAGCTCACCTTTCTCACCAATCACGGGCTGGCCGGCGTCATTCCAGACCTCGACCGCCATGCCCAGGCTCTTGCCCATGATTTCGCCGCGGCGCACGGCTGACAACGGATTGCCGTTGACGAAGCACGAGACGATGTCCGTACCGCCGGACATCGAGGCCAGGCACACGTCGGCCTTGAAGTCTCGATACACGAAGTCGTAGCTTTGCGGCGACAGCGCCGAGCCGGTGCAGAGCAGGGTTTTCAGGC
>NZ_QAIU01000127.1:0-12283 GCF_003061205.1 Pseudomonas sp. HMWF006 | reverse complement strand
CCAGATACACCAGAATCGCGTTGGAATCGGCCAGTACCACGCCGTTGTCATCAATCGCCGGCACCTGGCCGAAACTGTTGATGGCCAGGTAGGGCGCCTGTTTGTGCTCACCTTTCGCCAGATCGACGAGGATCAGCTCAGTAGGCAGTTGCAACAGGGACAACATCAATTCGACCCGGTGGGCGTGGCCGGAACGGGGGAAGTTATAGAGTTTGATCGCTTGCATGGTCGACTCCGCTGGACAGTGGCGCCGTTACGGGAATGACAGCGCCGATGGGAGTCATCTTCCACCTATCGGTAAAACTACAGAATAACCAGCAAATGCAATCAATTATTTCAGCAGGCGCAATAGTGCCGGGTGTTCGCGCAGGGCGTTGACCGCGAAGTCGACGAAACTGCGTATGCGCGCGGGGGCCTTGCGCCCGCCTTGGTAGACCACGTGGATCGGTAATGGCGGCAATTCGAATTCGGCGAGGACAATTTCCAGCTCACCTGCGGCCACCTTGCTCGCCACTTGATAGGACAGCACCCGGGTCAACCCCAGCCCCAGACATGCTGCGGCGATCGCGGCCTGATTGGCGGTGACCACCAGACGCGGCTCCGGACGCACAACCAGCGACTCACCGCGTTCAAGAAACGGCCAACTGCGCGTCTGACCAGTGGCGGACGTCGCCACCACCGGTAAACCTGCCAGCGCCTGGGGATGTCGGGGACGGCCATGTTCGGCGAGAAATTGCGGCGAGCCGCACACCACCCGGCGCACCTCACCCACCCGAATCGCATGCTGATTGCTGTCCGGCAGCTCACCGATGCGCACCGCCACATCAATCCCCTCCTCGACCATGTTCACCACCCGGTCGAGCAGCAAGGCATTGATCGAAACATCCGGATACTGCGCCAGATACCCGGCCATCACTGGTGTGACAAACAACTCGCCGAACAACACCGGCGCCGTCACTGTCAGCTGGCCACGGGGCTCGGCGTGGCTGCCGGCGGCGGAATCCTCGGCCTCCTGCACCTCGGCGAGAATCCTGCGGCAGTCTTCCAGGTAACGCTGACCGGCTTCAGTGAGATGGACTGTGCGCGTCGTGCGAACCAGCAATTGCGTACCGATCCGTTGTTCCAGTGCCGCGACTGCGCGCGTGATGCTGGCGGCCGACAGTCCAAGACGCCGTGCCGCCGCCGAGAAGCCTTGCTCTTGCGCAACGGTGGCGAAGGTGTGCATTTCCTGGAAACGATCCATGGGTCGACTCTCGCTTGAAAATCAAACGATCACAGCCTGCGGCAGTACCTACAGGGTGAACGCCAATACCTTGTAGGAGCTGTCGCAGGCTGCGAATTTTTCCGCTATCTCAACTGTGGATAACTTATTCCACGGTCACCGACTTCGCCAGGTTACGCGGCTGGTCGACGTCCGTCCCTTTGAGCACGGCGACGTAGTACGACAGCAATTGCAGAGGGATGGTGTAGAGAATCGGCGAAAGGATGTCGTGGATGTGCGGCATCTGCACCACGTGGGTGCCTTCGCCGTTGGTCATCCCGGCCTTCTCGTCGGCGAACACGATCAGTTCGCCGCCACGGGCACGGACTTCCTGCAGGTTGGATTTGAGCTTCTCCAGCAGTTCGTTGTTCGGCGCCACGGTGACCACCGGCATGTCGTTATCCACCAGCGCCAGCGGGCCGTGTTTCAGTTCACCGGCCGGATAGGCTTCGGCGTGAATGTAGGAGATTTCCTTGAGTTTCAGCGCACCTTCCATCGCCACCGGGAATTGCGCGCCACGGCCGAGGAACAGGGTGTGGTTCTTCTCGGCGAACAGTTCGGCGATTTTTTCCACCGTGCTGTCCATCGCCAGTGCTTCACCCAGGCGGGTAGGCAGGCGACGCAGTTCTTCCACCAGACGGGCTTCAACGCCCTTGGCCAGGGTGCCACGCACCTGACCCAGCGACAGGGTCAGCAGCAACAGACCGACCAGTTGCGTGGTGAAGGCTTTGGTCGAGGCCACGCCGATTTCGCGGCCGGCCTGGGTCAGCAGAGTCAGGTCGGATTCACGCACCAGCGAACTGATGCCGACGTTGCAGATCGCCAGGCTGGCGAGGAACCCCAGCTCCTTGGCATTACGCAGCGCGGCCAGGGTGTCGGCGGTTTCGCCGGACTGCGAGATAGTGACGAACAGGGTGTTAGGCTGCACCACCACTTTGCGGTAACGGAATTCGCTGGCAACTTCGACCTGGCACGGAATCCCGGCCAGTTCTTCGAGCCAGTAACGGGCAACCATACCGGCGTGGTAGCTGGTGCCGCAGGCCACAATCTGCACGTTGCGCACTTTGGCGAACAGCTCGGCGGCTTGCGGGCCAAAGGCCTGTACCAGCACTTGATCATGGCTCAGGCGACCTTCGAGCGTGCGCTGAACCACCGTCGGTTGCTCGTGGATTTCCTTGAGCATGTAGTGGCGGAACTCACCCTTGTCGGCGGCCTCGGCACCGTCGCTGTACTGCACGGTCTGGCGCTCGACGGCAGTACCGTTTACATCCCAGATCTGCACGTTATCGCGGCGAATTTCGGCGATATCGCCTTCTTCCAGGTACATGAAACGGTCGGTGACCTGACGCAGCGCCAGTTGATCGGAGGCGAGGAAGTTCTCACCCAGTCCCAGGCCGATCACCAACGGGCTGCCACTGCGCGCAGCGACCAGACGATCCGGTTGTTGTGCATTGATCACCGCCAGACCATAAGCGCCGTGCAGTTCCTTGACCGTGGCTTTGAGCGCGACGGTCAGGTCCGGTTGATCTTTGAGTTTGTGGCTGAGCAAATGCGCGATGACTTCGGTGTCAGTGTCCGAGGTGAATACATAACCCAGCGCTTTGAGTTGTTCACGCAGGGCTTCATGGTTCTCGATGATGCCGTTGTGCACCACCGCGATATCGCCGGAGAAATGTGGGTGAGCGTTACGTTCGCAGGGCGCACCGTGGGTGGCCCAGCGGGTGTGGGCGATGCCGAGGCGACCGACCAGCGGATGCTCGGCCAGTGCGGTTTCAAGCTCGCTGACTTTGCCCGGACGGCGCATCCGCTCAAGGCTTGCGTCATTGGTGTACACCGCCACACCGGCGCTGTCATAGCCGCGGTATTCGAGGCGCTTGAGACCTTCGAGCAGGATGGCGGTGATATTACGTTCAGCAACTGCGCCGACAATTCCACACATGCTTATTTCTCCTGACTGACAGCCGCGCAAATCACGGTGATACCGCGGGCCTGAATCTGATCGCGTGCATCGTTAGGCAGGCGATCATCGGTAATTAGGGTATGGACGCTGCTCCAGGGCAGCTCCAGATTGGGGATCTTGCGGCCGATCTTGTCGGCCTCGACCATCACGATGACTTCCCGCGCCACTTCCGCCATTACCCGGCTCAGCCCCAGCAGTTCATTGAAGGTCGTCGTGCCGCGTACCAGATCAATACCGTCGGCGCCGATGAACAACTGGTCGAAGTCGTAAGAGCGTAGTACCTGCTCGGCGACCTGGCCCTGAAAGGACTCCGAATGCGGATCCCAAGTGCCGCCGGTCATCAACAGCACCGGCTCGTGCTCGAGTTCACTCAAGGCGTTGGCAACGTGGAGGGAATTGGTCATGACCACCAGACCCGGCTGCTGGCCGAGTTCGGGGATCATCGCGGCGGTGGTACTGCCGCTGTCGATGATGATGCGTGCGTGTTCGCGAATGCGCTTGACCGCCGCCCGGGCAATCGCCTGTTTGTATTTGGAAACGCTCTGGGCAGTTTCTGCCACCAGCTCTTGCGGCATGGTGATCGCCCCGCCATAACGACGAAGCAACAAGCCGTGGCTCTCCAGTGCGGCCAGATCCTTGCGAATCGTAACTTCTGAGGTTTCGAAGCGCTTGGCCAATTCGTCCACACTGACTTCGCCCTGCTCGTTGAGCAAGGCGAGGATGTTGTGACGGCGCTGGGGCGTGTTGCGTTTCGACATGGCGATATAAGTTTCGATTCGAAAGATAACGGAAGCAATCAAAACCTATCGGCCCTGAATCGTCAAGCGGGCACTCAATAAATATTCTGTGGATAAAAGCATTGCGGGCAAGCCCGCTCCCACCTGGATTCGCTGTGTTTGAAGATCTGTCCTTCAACACGAATCCTGTGGGAGCGGGCTTGCCCGCGATGGCACTCGAACGGCCTGTGTATAACTCAGCTTTTCTTGATCTTCTCCGGCCGCTTCCAGCCGTCGATGTTCCTCTGGCGAGCACGACCCACCGCCAACTGCGCGTTATCCACATTTTGGGTAATCGTCGAACCGGCAGCAGTGGTTGCACCGTCAGAGATATCCACAGGCGCGACCAACGAGTTATTGGAGCCGATGAACACATCGGCACCCAACACGGTTTTCCACTTGTTGGCGCCGTCGTAATTGCAGGTGATGGTGCCGGCGCCGATGTTGGTGCGTGCACCGATGTCGGCATCACCCAGATAGGTCAGGTGACCGGCCTTGGCGCCCTCGCCCATGTGGGCATTTTTCAGTTCGACAAAGTTACCCACATGCGCGCGCGCTTCGAGCACAGTGCCTGGACGCAGACGTGCAAACGGTCCGGCATCACTGCCCTCGCCCAAAACAGCACCTTCGATATGACTATTGGCCTTGATCACCACGCCTTTGCGCAGGGTGCTGTCCTTGATCACGCAGTTCGGGCCGATCACCACATCGTCTTCGATGACAACGTTGCCTTCGAGGATCACGTTGATGTCGATCAGCACGTCGCGACCGACGGTCACTTCGCCACGCACATCAAAGCGCGCCGGGTCGCGCAGCGTCACGCCTTGGGCCATCAACCGACGGCCAGCGCGCAACTGGTAATGACGCTCCAGCTCGGCCAGTTGCCTGCGGTCGTTGGCGCCCTGCACTTCCATCGGGTCGTGCGGTTGTTCGGTGGCCACGACCAGACCATCGCTGACCGCCATTTCGATCACGTCGGTCAGGTAATACTCGCCCTGGGCATTGTTGTTCGACAGTCGACTCATCCAGTCGGCCAGACGGTTGGCCGGCACGGCGAGGATGCCGGTGTTGCCTTCAGTGATCGCGCGCTGCGCTTCGCTGGCATCCTTGTGCTCAACGATGGCCGCCACCTTGCCGTCGGCGTCCCGCAAGATACGGCCGTAACCGGTCGGGTCATCCAGTTCGACGGTGAGCAAGCCCATCTGTCCAGGCACGACGTGCTTGAGCAGACGTTGCAGGGTTTCGACTTCGATCAGCGGCACGTCACCGTACAGAATAAGCACGGTATCCGCGCTGATGAACGGCACCGCCTGCGCGGTGGCATGACCGGTACCCAGTTGCTTGTCCTGCAGGACAAAATTCAGATCGTCGGCGGCCAGACGCTCACGGACCACATCGGCACCATGGCCGATGACCACATGGATGCGCTGTGGATCGAGTTGCCGGGCGCTGTGGATAACATGCCCCAGCATGGAGTTGCCGGCAATCGGGTGCAGCACCTTCGGCAGCGCCGAACGCATGCGGGTGCCTTGACCGGCCGCGAGGATAACGATTTCGAGAGACATGACTGGCTACCAATCCTGGGTGGTCAGCAACTGCGACCGGGTTCTGGGAATTCGGAAAAGAAAAAAGGGTAGCCGAGGCTACCCTTTTTTATCAATCGCACAACAAGCGGCTGACGGATTAACCGCCAAACTTCTTGCGGATCTGCTGGACGGTGCGCAGCTGAGCTGCAGCCTCGGCCAGACGTGCGGACGCAGCTCCGTAATCGAAATCTGCGCTCTTCTCGTGCAGAGCAGCCTCGGCAGCCTTGAGAGCTGCTTGAGCCTGAGCTTCATCCAGGTCGGCGGCACGTTGCACGGTATCGGCAAGCACCTTGACCATGTTCGGCTGAACCTCGAGGAAACCACCGGAGATGTAGAACACCTCGGCTTCCCCGCCTTGCTTGATCAGGCGGATCGGACCTGGCTTCAGATTAGTGATCAGCGGCGCGTGACCCAGAGCGATACCAAGATCACCCAGTGCACCGTGCGCAATCACCATCTCGACCAGGCCGGAAAAGATTTCCCCTTCCGCGCTGACGATATCGCAATGGACTGTCATAGCCATCTGATTGCCTCAACCTAAATTAGCGCCCGTTGCCGGGCGCCGGGATTACAGTTTCTTGGCTTTCTCGATCGCTTCTTCGATGCCGCCAACCATGTAGAACGCTTGTTCTGGCAGGTGGTCGTAGTCACCGTTGAGGATGCCTTTGAAGCCAGCAATGGTGTCTTTCAGGGAAACGTATTTACCCGATGCACCGGTGAAGACTTCAGCCACGAAGAACGGCTGCGACAAGAAGCGCTGGATCTTACGAGCACGGTTTACCAACTGCTTGTCGGCTTCCGACAGCTCGTCCATACCCAGGATCGCGATGATGTCCTTCAGCTCTTTGTAACGTTGCAGAACGTACTGAACGCCGCGAGCGGTGTCGTAGTGGTCCTGGCCGATTACGTTCGGGTCCAGCTGGCGCGAAGTCGAATCCAGTGGATCTACCGCTGGGTAGATACCCAAGGAAGCGATGTCACGGGACAGAACGACGGTGGCGTCCAAGTGGGCGAAGGTGGTCGCTGGCGACGGGTCGGTCAAGTCGTCCGCAGGTACGTATACCGCTTGGATCGAGGTGATCGAACCTTCCTTGGTCGAAGTGATACGTTCTTGCAGAACGCCCATCTCTTCAGCCAGGGTCGGCTGGTAACCTACTGCCGAAGGCATACGGCCCAGCAGTGCGGATACTTCGGTACCGGCCAGGGTGTAACGATAGATGTTGTCGACGAACAGCAGAACGTCGTTACCTTCGTCACGGAACTTCTCGGCCATGGTCAGGCCGGTCAGAGCTACGCGCAGACGGTTTCCCGGCGGCTCGTTCATCTGACCGTAAACCAGTGCCACTTTGTCCAGAACGTTGGAGTCCTTCATCTCGTGGTAGAAGTCGTTACCCTCACGAGTACGCTCACCCACACCGGCGAACACGGAATAACCGCTGTGCTCAATGGCGATGTTACGGATCAGTTCCATCATGTTTACGGTTTTGCCTACACCGGCACCACCGAACAGACCGACTTTACCGCCTTTGGCGAACGGGCAAACCAGGTCGATAACCTTGATGCCGGTTTCCAGCAGGTCGTTGCCGCCTGCTTGCTCAGCGAACGAAGGCGCTGGACGGTGAATGCCCCAACGCTCTTCGGTGTCGATCGGGCCAGCTTCGTCGATCGGGTTGCCGAGGACGTCCATGATCCGGCCCAGGGTCGCTTTACCGACCGGTACGGAGATGGCTGCGCCAGAGTCGGTAACTTCCAGACCGCGCTTCAAGCCCTCGGTGGAACCCATCGCAATGGTGCGAACCACGCCGTCGCCCAGCTGCTGCTGAACTTCCAGAGTGGTTGCGGCCGCGCTTTGTACAGTCAGCGCGTTGTAGATGCTCGGTACGCTGTCGCGTGGAAATTCCACGTCGATAACGGCGCCGATGATTTGAACGATACGTCCGCTACTCATAGCTGGATCCTCTGAATATTTGAACCGTTAAACCGCGGCAGCGCCGCCGACGATTTCCGAGATCTCTTGGGTGATCGCAGCCTGACGCGCCTTGTTGTAGATCAGCTGCAAATCGCTGATCAAATCACCGGCGTTGTCGGTAGCGTTCTTCATCGCGATCATCCGCGCAGCTTGTTCAGCCGCGTTGTTCTCGACCACCGCCTGGTAGACCTGCGACTCAACGTAGCGGACCATCAAGCCGTCAAGCAGCTCTTTGGCATCCGGTTCGTAGAGATAGTCCCAGTGGTGCTTGAGATCCTGATCCGGGGTAGCCACCAGTGGAATCAACTGCTCCACGGTAGGCTGCTGCGTCATGGTGTTGATGAACTTGTTGGATACCACGGACAGGCGGTCAATACGGCCGTCCAGGTAGGCATCCAGCATCACCTTGACGCTGCCGATCAGATCATTGATCGACGGCTCTTCACCCAGGTGGCTGATAGCTGCAACGACGTTACCGCCGAAGTTGCGGAAAAAGGCCGCACCCTTGCTACCAACGACACACAGATCAATCTCGACGCCGTTTTCGCGGTTTACCGCCATGTCCTTGACCAGGGCCTTGAACAGGTTGGTGTTCAAGCCGCCGCACAAACCACGGTCACTGCTCACAACGACATAACCGACACGCTTGATGGCGCGGTCGATCATGAACGGGTGGCGGTATTCCGGGTTGGCGTTGGCCAGATGCCCAATTACCTGGCGGATACGTTCCGCATAAGGACGGCTAGCAGCCATGCGCATTTGTGCCTTGCGCATTTTGCTGACCGCCACTTTTTCCATGGCGCTGGTAATCTTTTGCGTGCTTTTGATGCTCGCAATCTTACTGCGAATCTCTTTTGCGCCTGCCATGTAACACCTATCAGGTTAGCAAGCGGGAGCCTCGCGGCTCCCGCTGCGGCTTACCAGGTTTGGGTGGCCTTGAACTTCTCGATACCGGCTTTCATGCCAGCGTCGATTTCGTCATTGAAGTCACCTTTAACGTTGATCTTCGCCATCAAATCGGCGTGATCGCGGTTGAAGAAAGCAATCAGCGCTTGTTCGAAGCTGCCGATCTTGGCGATTTCAACGTCAGTCAGGAACCCACGCTCAGCGGCATACAGCGACAGCGCCATGTCAGCGATCGACATTGGTGCGTATTGCTTCTGCTTCATCAGCTCGGTAACGCGCTGACCATGCTCAAGTTGCTTGCGGGTCGCTTCGTCCAGGTCAGAAGCGAACTGGGCGAATGCCGCCAGTTCACGGTACTGAGCCAGAGCGGTACGGATACCACCGGACAGCTTCTTGATGATCTTGGTCTGAGCGGCACCACCCACACGGGATACCGAAACACCGGCGTTCACTGCAGGGCGGATGCCCGAGTTGAACATGGCCGATTCCAGGAAGATCTGACCGTCGGTGATGGAAATCACGTTGGTCGGAACGAACGCGGAAACGTCGCCAGCCTGGGTTTCGATGATCGGCAGTGCGGTCAGGGAACCGGTTTTGCCGGTCACTGCGCCGTTGGTGAACTTCTCTACGTATTCTTCCGAAACGCGGGATGCGCGCTCCAGCAGACGGGAGTGGAGATAGAACACGTCGCCTGGGTAAGCTTCACGGCCTGGTGGACGGCGCAGCAGCAGGGAAATCTGGCGGTAAGCCACTGCTTGCTTGGACAGATCGTCATAAACGATCAGCGCGTCTTCACCGCGGTCGCGGAAGAATTCACCCATGGTGCAACCGGAGTACGGTGCCAGGAATTGCAGCGCAGGAGATTCCGAAGCACTGGCAGCCACGATGATCGTGTTGGCCAGGGCGCCGTTTTCTTCCAGCTTGCGAACCACGTTGGCGATGGTCGATTGTTTCTGACCGATGGCTACGTAGACGCAGAAAATGCCGCTGTCTTTCTGGTTGATGATCGCGTCGATCGCCAGAGCGGTTTTACCGATCTGACGGTCACCGATGATCAGCTCACGCTGGCCACGGCCGACAGGGATCATGGCATCGACAGCCTTGTAGCCAGTCTGTACAGGCTGGTCTACCGACTTACGCCAGATCACGCCCGGAGCAACTTTCTCGACCGCGTCGGTCAAGGTGTTGCCCAGTGGACCTTTGCCGTCAACAGGGTTACCCAGTGCGTCGACTACGCGACCCAGCAGTTCCTTACCAACCGGAACTTCGAGGATGCGGCCGGTGCACTTGGCGCTCATGCCTTCAGCCAGAGACTGGTAAGCGCCCAGTACAACGGCACCTACGGAGTCTTGCTCCAGGTTGAGGGCCATACCGTAGACGCCGCCCGGAAACTCGATCATCTCGCCGTACATGACGTCGGCCAGACCGTGAATCCGCACGATACCGTCAGATACGCTGACGACAGTGCCTTCGTTACGGGCTTGGGAGGTCACATCGAGCTTGTCGATGCGGCCCTTGATAATTTCACTTATTTCGGAAGGATTGAGTTGCTGCATTGCTCTGCTGCCCCTTCAAACTCAAGATTTCAATGCTTCGGCAAGTTTCGCGATTTTTCCGCGAATCGAGCCATCGATAACCAGGTCGCCGGCGCGGATAACGACACCACCTATAAGGGCAGCATCCTCCGCAACTTGCAGGCGCACTTCCCGGTTGAGTCGTGCACTGAGAACCTTGGCGAGTTTGTCTTGCTGTTCTTGGTTCAATGCAAAAGCACTGGTCACTTCAACGTCTACCGACTTCTCTTGTTCGGCCTTGTACAGGTCGAAAAGAGCGGCAATCTCCGGCAGAAGCGGGAGACGGTCGTTTTCGGCAACGACATTGATGAAGTTCTGTGCCTTGGCATCAAACTTGTCGCCGCACACGTCAATGAACGTGGCGGCCTTTTCTGCGCTCGTCAGTCGCGGGGCCTTGAGCACGCGCTGCATGGTGTCGTCTTGCGACACCGCTGCAGCCAGGCCGAGCATGGCTGACCAATTGGCCAGTTGCTGGTGGGCCTGAGCGTGCTCGAAGGCCGCCTTAGCGTAAGGTCGGGCCAACGTGGTCAGTTCTGCCATGATCGCCCTCGCTTAGATTTCAGCAGCCAGTTGGTTAACCAGCTCTGCGTGCGCGTTTTGATCGATTGTGGCACCCAGGATCTTCTCGGCGCCGCCGACAGCCAGCAAGCCCACTTGGGCGCGCAGCTTGTCTTTGACACTGTTCAGTTCCTGTTCGATCTCGGCTTGAGCCTGAACCTTCACACGGTCAGCGTCGACACGGGCCTTTTCAACGGCCTCTTCGACAATCTGGTTACCGCGTTTCTTGGCTTGCTCGATGATTTCAGCTGCCTGAGCTTTCGCTTCGCGCAGTTGCTGACCCGCTTTTTCTTGGGCCAACTCCAGGTCGCGAGCTGCACGGCTGGCAGCGTCCAGACCATCAGCGATCTTCTTTTGACGTTCGTGCAGAGCTGCGATGACCGGAGGCCATACGAACTTCATGCAGAACAGTACAAAAATCAGGAACGCAACGGACTGGCCAATCAGGGTCGCATTAATGTTCACGCCAACACCTCGCAGTTACGTTGTCCATCACATCAAATTACTCGGAAGAATCCGGGTAATTAGCCAGCGATCTGACCAACGAACGGGTTCGCAAAGGTGAAGAACAGAGCGATACCAACACCGATCATGGTTACGGCGTCGAGCAGACCGGCAACGATGAACATTTTAACTTGCAGCATTGGGACCATTTCTGGCTGACGCGCTGCGCCTTCCAGGAACTTGCCGCCCAGCAGGCCGAAACCAATTGCGGTACCCAGTGCGCCCAGGCCGATCAACAGTGCAACAGCGATAGCGGTTAGACCAACTACAGTTTCCATCTTTCCTCCCGACTTTTACGTCGTATGGTTTAGGTTTTTTAGATTAAAGCGGTAAAACAAATCGTTTCAGAGGCCCGGTTAAGAGCCCCCTCCCGTTTGACCGGGAGGGACATCAGATCAGCCGAGGCTGCTCTTAATGGTTTTCTTCGTGCGCCATCGACAGGTAAACGATGGTCAGCATCATGAAGATGAACGCCTGCAGGGTGATGATCAGGATGTGGAACACAGCCCACGCCCACTGCAGAACAACGCCCAGGCCACTCAGCCAGAGCAGGCCGCTGCCGAACATCACAGCGATCAGAATGAACACCAGCTCGCCGGCATACATGTTGCCGAACAGACGCAGAGCCAGGGAGATCGGCTTGGCGATCAGGGTCACGAATTCCAGCAGGAAGTTCACCGGGATCAGCAGGGCTTGAACGAAGATGTTCTTGCTGCCGAACGGGTGCAGGGTCAGTTCGCCGATGAAGCCGCCGAGGCCCTTGACCTTGATGCTATAGAAAATGATCAGTGCGAAAACCGAGAACGCCATACCCAAGGTCGCGTTCGGGTCGGTGGTCGACACGGCGCGGAACGGGATGTGGTGGTCGCCGGAGATCAGGATGGCCAGCTGAGGAATCCAGTCGACCGGTACCAGGTCGACGGCGTTCATCAGGAACACCCAGACGAAGATGGTCAGTGCCAGCGGTGCGATCACCGGGCTACGGCCATGGAAGCTGTCTTTCACGCTGCCATCGACGAATTCGACCAATACTTCAACGAAGTTCTGCAAAGCACCTGGCTGACCCGAAGTCGCTTTCTTTGCCGCCATGCGGAAAAGAAGAACGAAGATCAGACCCAGCGCGACCGACCAGCCGAGGGTATCGACGTGGAAAGCCCAGAAGCCCATTTCCTTGGCTTCTGCTGCGGAA
>NZ_QAIU01000013.1:0-5331 GCF_003061205.1 Pseudomonas sp. HMWF006 | reverse complement strand
ATCTCGGACAGCGGGTTGTTCTGGTCCATGAACTGAGACAGCTGGCTGGAACCGAAGAACTCTTTCACCGCCGCAGCCACTGGCTTGGCGTTGATCAGGTCTTGCGGCATCAGGCCTTCGCTTTCTGCCATCGACAGACGCTCTTTGACCGCACGCTCAACACGCACCAGGCCAACGCGGAACTGGTTCTCGGCCATCTCGCCGACGCAACGAACGCGACGGTTACCCAGGTGGTCGATGTCGTCGACGATGCCTTTACCGTTACGGATGTCGACCAGAGTCTTCAGTACCGCGACGATGTCTTCCTTGCACAGCACGCCCGAACCTTCGATCTCGGTGCGACCGATACGACGGTTGAACTTCATCCGGCCGACCGCAGACAGGTCATAGCGTTCAGGGCTGAAGAACAGGTTGTTGAACAGGGTTTCGGCAGCGTCCTTGGTTGGCGGCTCGCCTGGACGCATCATGCGATAGATCTCGACCAGCGCTTCCAATTGGTTGCTGGTGGAGTCGATCTTCAGCGTGTCGGAGACGAACGGACCGCAGTCGATGTCGTTGGTGTACAGAGTTTCGATGCGAACGACACCGGCCTTGGCAATTTTCGCCAGGACTTCGGTCGACAGCTCGGTGTTGCACTCTGCCAGGATTTCGCCGGTAGCCGGATGCACGATGACCTTGGCGGTCGTGCGACCCAGGACGTAGTCCAGAGGCACATCCAGCTCTTTGATCCCGGCTTTTTCCAGCTGGTTGATGTGGCGGGCAGTAATACGACGGCCCTGCTCAACAATCACCTTGCCTTTGTCGTCCTGAATGTCGAGGACAGCGACTTCACCGCGCAGGCGCTGAGGCACCAGTTCCAGGCTCAGGCCTTCGCCTTTAACATGGAATACGTTGGTGGTGTAGAACGCGTCCAGCACTTCTTCGGTGGTGTAACCGAGCGCGCGCAGCAGTACCGAGGCCGGCAGCTTGCGACGACGGTCGATACGCACGAACACGCAGTCTTTCGGGTCGAACTCGAAGTCCAGCCACGAACCGCGGTAAGGAATGATGCGAGCGGAGTACAACAGTTTGCCGGAGCTGTGCGTCTTGCCGCGGTCGTGGTCGAAGAACACGCCCGGGGAACGGTGCAGCTGGGAAACGATAACACGCTCGGTACCGTTGATTACGAAGGTACCGTTCTCAGTCATCAATGGGATTTCGCCCATGTAGACTTCTTGCTCTTTGATGTCCTTGATCGCTTTGTTCGACGATTCTTTGTCGAAAATGATCAGGCGCACTTTTACCCGCAAAGGTACGGCGAAAGTTACACCGCGCAATACGCATTCTTTGACATCAAATGCCGGTTCGCCCAGGCGATAACCGACGTACTCCAGCGCAGCATTGCCGGAGTAGCTGATGATCGGGAAAACGGATTTGAAGGCCGCATGCAGGCCCACGTCGCGGAACTGATCTTTAGTCGCTCCCGCTTGCAAGAATTCACGATACGAATCCAGCTGGATGGCCAGGAGGTACGGCACATCCATGACGTCCGGCAACTTGCTAAAGTCCTTGCGGATACGTTTTTTCTCAGTATATGAGTAAGCCATCAGCGTTCCCCAGCTTGGTCACCTGCTTGTTTGGCCCCTCCCGACGGGAGCAGCCAGAAAATCGTGCAAACCCCATGGTTTGCGCCACCGCATCGGGTGGTTACAGCGCCTTTATCAGCACCGACCCAGTCGGCTGCCAATAACGGAAAAAGGCCGGTGGCAAGAGCCACCAGCCATCAGCCTGTCGCTTGACGCTCGGGCTGGAGGAGCAAAGTCGATACTTATTTCAGTTCGACTTTAGCGCCTGCTTCTTCCAGCTTCTTCTTAGCGTCTTCAGCAGCTTCTTTCGAAACGCCTTCAGCTACAACCTGAGGAGCGCCGTCTACTTTCTCTTTGGCTTCTTTCAGGCCCAGACCGGTCAGTTCACGAACTGCCTTGATCACGTTAACCTTCTTCTCGCCAGCTTCCAGCAGAACAACGTTGAACTCGGTTTGCTCTTCAACAGCAGCAGCAGCTACAGCTGGGCCAGCCGAAGCAGCAGCAGCGGTAACACCGAAGGTTTCTTCCATCGCTTTGATCAGCTCAACGATTTCCACTACGGATTTCTGGCCGATTGCTTCGATGATTTGTTCGTTAGTCAGAGACATGACTCAATTCCTGAATTGGGGGACGGCCTACGCGACCATCGAAATAAACAAAAAACGCGAGAAGTTGACGAGCCTTAGGCTGCGGCAGCTTCTTTTTGGTCGCGAATTGCCGCCAGAGTACGAGCCAATTTGCTGGTAGCGCCTTGAATCACGCTCATCAGCTGAGAAATTGCTTCGTCACGGGTCGGCAGAGTTGCCAGTACGTCGATCTGATTAGCTGCGAGGAACTTGCCCTCGAACGCAGCTGCCTTGATCTCGAACTTGTCCTGACCCTTGGCAAACTCTTTGAAGATACGGGCAGCAGCGCCCGGATGTTCGTTCGAGAATGCAATCAGGGTCGGGCCGGTGAACACGTCGTTGAGGACACTGTATTCAGTGTCAGCAACAGCGCGCTTGAGCAGGGTGTTACGTACAACACGTACGTAAACGCCAGCTTCACGAGCCTCTTTACGGAGTCCGGTCATTGCGCCTACTGTTACGCCACGGGCATCAACCACGACAGCGGACAGAGCGACTTTGGCAGCCTCGTTGACTTCAGCGACGATGGCCTTCTTGTCTTCGAGATTAATTGCCACGGGTTTAACTCCTGCTTGTTACCGTTTCACTCGGTCGAAACCGAATGTCGTTTTGGTGTCTGATTCGGTAAGGAACCGGGAGCACCATCTGCGTAGGCTTGTGGTTTAAGGCTTGCGCCGCCTACGGTCTTGGATAGCCCCCGCCAGGCAGGGACCCCAATCTTTCAACTGGCGCGATCAAATCGCGCCAATTTTTGTCTTACGCGTCGAGCGAGCTTTGGTCGATAACCAGACCTGGGCCCATGGTGGTGCTCAGGGTAACGCGCTTGACGTAAATGCCTTTCGAGGAAGCTGGCTTGATACGCTTCAGATCAGCGATCAGGGCTTCAACGTTTTCCTTCAGCTTGACGGCATCGAAGCCGATCTTGCCAACGGAAGTGTGGATGATGCCGTTTTTGTCGGTGCGATAACGAACCTGACCAGCCTTGGCGTTTTTAACCGCGTTAGCCACGTCTGGAGTTACGGTGCCGACTTTCGGGTTAGGCATCAGGCCACGTGGACCGAGGATCTGACCCAGTTGACCTACAACGCGCATGGCATCCGGGGATGCAATCACTACGTCATAGTTCAGGTCGCCGCCTTTCATTTCGGCAGCCAGATCGTCCATACCTACACGGTCAGCGCCGGCAGCCAGAGCGGCCTCGGCAGCTGGACCCTGGGTGAACACGGCTACGCGAACGGTCTTGCCAGTGCCGTGTGGCAGCACAGTAGCGCTACGAACAACCTGGTCGGATTTACGTGGGTCTACACCCAAGTTTACAGCAACGTCGAACGACTCGCTGAACTTGACAGTCGACAGCTCAGCCAGCAGAGCAGCAGCGTCTACAATGTTGTAGGCCTTGCCTGCTTCGATTTTGCCGGCGATAGCCTTTTGACGCTTGGTCAGCTTAGCCATTACACACCCTCCACGTTAAGGCCCATGCTACGAGCAGAACCGGCGATAGTACGCACGGCTGCATCCATATCAGCTGCAGTCAGATCCGCGTTTTTGGTTTTCGCGATTTCTTCCAGCTGAGCACGGGTAACAGTGCCGACCTTAACGGTGTTCGGACGAGCGGAACCGCTGGTCAGACCGGCCGCCTTCTTCAGCAGAACCGAAGCAGGGGTGGATTTGGTTTCGAAAGTGAAGCTACGGTCGCTGTAGACAGTGATGATCACTGGAGTCGGCAGACCTGCTTCAAGACCCTGAGTACGGGCGTTGAAGGCCTTGCAGAATTCCATGATGTTCACGCCGTGCTGACCCAGAGCAGGACCAACAGGTGGACTTGGGTTAGCCTGAGCGGCCTTCACTTGCAGCTTGATGTAAGCGGTAATCTTCTTGGCCATGAGGCACTCCAATTACGGGTTCGAACGCCTCGAAAGGCTCCCCGGTTACTTGCGCGTTTATCCCAGTGACGACAAAACCCCACAGCCTTGGGCTGTGGGGTTGGGATGCTTGCCCAGTTAGACCTTTTCGACCTGACTGAACTCCAGCTCCACCGGAGTAGAGCGACCGAAAATGAGCACCGCCACTTGGATCCGGCTCTTTTCGTAGTTAACTTCTTCAACGACGCCGTTGAAATCGGCGAATGGACCGTCGTTGACACGTACCGTCTCACCTGGCTCGAACAACGTCTTCGGCTTAGGCTTGTCGCTACCATCAGCAACGCGACGCAGAATTGCTTCTGCCTCTTTATCCGTAATAGGCGCTGGCTTATCAGCAGTACCGCCGATAAAACCCATCACGCGAGGAGTGTCCTTGACCAAGTGCCAAGTACCCTCATTCATATCCATCTGAACCAGCACATAGCCTGGAAAGAACTTTCGCTCGCTTTTGCGCTTCTGGCCATTGCGCATCTCAACCACTTCTTCAGTGGGAACCAGAATCTCGCCGAAGCCATCTTCCATGCCAGCCAGCTTTACGCGCTCGATCAGCGAGCGCATCACATGCTTCTCGTAACCCGAGTAAGCATGCACAACATACCAACGCTTAGCCACGGGACACCCTTAGCCGACAATCAAGGAAACAAGCCAGCCGAGCAGGGAATCAAGCCCCCACAACAGCAACGCCATAACCAGAACAACAGCCACGACAATCAGCGTGGTCTGCGTGGTTTCTTGGCGAGTTGGCCACACGACTTTACGAATCTCGGTGCGAGCTTCCTTAACCAGTACAAAGAAAGACTTGCCCTTAGCAGTCTGCAGGCCTACAAAGGCAGCTACAGCAGCAATGACAAGCAAAGCAAGTACACGGTACAGGATCGGCGAAGCAGCGTAATACTGATTGCCAACAACGCCAACAACCACCAAAGCGACTACTACAAGCCACTTGAGCAGATCGAAGCGAGAGCCTTGAGCTTCAGCCTTAGGAGTCATCTATGAAGATCCTGTGAAAAGAAAGCCAGACACACCAAGTGAATCTGGCAGGTCAGGAGGGAATCGAACCCCCAACCTACGGTTTTGGAGACCGTCGCTCTGCCAATTGAGCTACTGACCTAAAACAAAATCAGGCCGACCATTATGCCGGCCCGAAAAATACATTACAACCGTTTATTCGATGATTTTGGCTACGACGCCAGCGCCGACGGTACGACCGCCTTCACG
>NZ_QAIU01000126.1:0-5576 GCF_003061205.1 Pseudomonas sp. HMWF006 | reverse complement strand
TTCCAGAGCCGCGATCCGGCCTATCTGCTGCTCAAAGATATGCTGCGCGCCGCCGGTCTGCCGGACGCGCCGCAGATCGTTGGCGAGCCGGTGCGTTGGCCGTGGTTGAACCGGGGCACGCTGGATCAGGGCCCGGAAGCGGCGCGCGACTTCGTTCAGGGCTTTCTGTCGGTGCAAATGGAAGCGGCGCCGTGCGCCTGCCTGTGGCTGATCGGCTTGCCGGCGGTAAGGTTTGCCGGTGAAGCGGATGCTGAAGCGTTCAATCGTGAATTGCAGATCGAAGGCCTGGGCTCGGCCTGGGCGATTCCCGGTCTGGAATTGTTAATGGAAGAGCCACAGCGCAAGGCCGCTGTGTGGCAAGCGATGCGTCGGCTGATGGCGCGCTGGAAAGAATCGAATGAGTGACGCTGTAACGTTCCGCCCGATGACCGAAGCGGATCTGGACGCCGTACTGAAGATTGAGTTCGCTGCCTACAGCCACCCGTGGACGCGGGGGATTTTTCTTGACGGGCTGGGCAAGTACCAGATCTGGCTGATGTTCGAAGGTCAGCAGCAGGTCGGTCATGGCGTGGTGCAGATCATTCTGGATGAGGCGCATCTGCTTAACATCACGGTCAAACCGGAGAATCAGGGGCGTGGGCTGGGGCTGACGCTGCTCGAGCATCTGATGTCGCGGGCATATGCTGCAGAGGCACGCGAGTGCTTCCTGGAAGTGCGCGACAGCAACACCGCAGCTTTCAAGCTGTATGAGCGGTATGGCTTCAACGAGATTGGCCGGCGGCGCGATTATTATCCGGCGGTGGGGGGGCGTGAAGACGCGGTGGTCATGGCCTGCACCCTGGTTGACTGATTCAGCTTAAAAGCATCGCCCGCAGGCTGGCTCCCACACTGGATCGGTTCGTGCACACACAGTGTGACCAACCCCAAAACCTGTGGGAACCGGCTTGCGGGCGTAGCGGTGTGACGGGCAACAAGAATCAGCGATTGCCATCCAATGGATCGCGCCGCGCCAGTTCCGCCTCATCCAGCCCATTACCACCGCCGATGTCATCTTCATCGACCAGGCTCAAATCCCAATCCGCCGGATTGCCTTCGCCAGCCTCTTCGGCATCTCGTGCACCGTCTTCACGAATCAGCTTTTCCGGGCTCAAATCATCGTCGGTTGGTTCATGGTCAGCGGTCGATGCGCCGGTGAGGCCGGCTTCACGCACCCGCTCGTCGGGCATCAGGTGCTCGCGTTCACGCTCAGGAATCTCGTCACCGATCTTCGCACTGGGTTCGTCCTCATCGAAATCCAGCTCGTGCACCGAGCCCATGCGGTCTTCGTTATCATCGATGGGCTCCGGTTGCACCGCATCGTAGGGGCGTCGTGAATCAGTCATGGCAAATCCTCATACTGTGGGCCTTACTAGGTGGACTCACCGCATCCACGAGAATTCCAACGAAAACACTTGCGATCTTCTCGTGACCCCGACGGGTGGGCGTCTGTCATACCTGCGCATCTTTCTTGAGGCCTTACAGCATGCACGACTTACAAGACCTGATTGATAACAACGAGCGTTGGGCTGACGCGATCACCAAGGAAGACCCGGATTTCTTCGCCAAGCTGGCGCGCCAGCAAACGCCGGAATACCTGTGGATCGGCTGTTCCGATGCGCGAGTGCCGGCCAACGAAATCGTCGGCATGCTGCCGGGCGATCTGTTCGTGCACCGTAACGTCGCCAACGTCGTGCTGCACACCGACCTCAACTGCCTGTCGGTGATCCAGTACGCGGTCGACGTACTTAAAGTCAAACACATCCTCGTCACCGGCCACTACGGTTGCGGCGGCGTGCGCGCCTCGATGCAGGACCGGCAGTTCGGCCTGATCGACGGCTGGCTGCGTTCGATCCGCGATCTGTACTACGAAAAACGCGAAGAGCTGGCCAAACTGCCGACCGAAGAAGAGCAGGTTGATCGCCTGTGCGAGCTTAACGTCATCCAGCAAGTCGCCAACGTTGCCCACACCAGCATCATCCAGAACGCCTGGCATCGCGGGCAAAGCCTGTCGATCCACGGTTGCATCTACGGCATCAAGGACGGTCGCTGGAAGAGCCTGAACACCACCATCAGCGGTTTCGAGCAGTTGCCGCCGCAGTATCGCCTGCGTCCGGTCGGCGCGTTGTAAGCGCTGGTCAGCGCGCGCACTGGCGCCGCCAGCACTGCAAAAAGTGCTGGCCCTCCAGGCTCGGTGGCTCGTTGTGTCCGGTGATCCAGCCACGGCAACGTGGCGAACCGCAACCGCAGGCAAACTGGCGCAGCAGTTTGTCTTCGGTGGCGGCGTAGTCGATGGTCAGCCGCTCGCCGCTGTGGATATCTTTCAGCGCCCATAGCCATAACTCGCTCATGTCGAGAAACACGTTGGGATCGCAGGCGTGTTCGAGCAATCCGCAGAAGCGTGGATCGTAGAGGTGGATACCGTTCAGCAACTGTCGGGTCTGTCGGCAGCGATAAGGCAACAGCTGTCCCGAAACCCGACACATCCGCCGGGTGTGCAGAAATTCGCGGCGCACCGCCACCGCCAAGGGTGCGCCGTACTCGTCGTGAATGATTTCGAAGTCGGCGCGAGAGGGAAATCCGAGGCGCACGGGCAGGCCGGCAAACGGATAAATGCCTTCGGTATCGCGTGGCGCGATGTGCGCCAGGGTACGGGTGTTCATAACGATCCTTGTCGCAAGGTGCTTGCGACTTCCTTGGGTTGACGTCCTGTCAGTGCTGCTGTGTTTCAGTTTGGATCCAATCTTCGCGTAACAGGTATAACCGGTCTACTGTCAGATCTGACAGGCGATATAGACGCTTTCCCGCGTCAGCCAGGGCTGACACGGGAATCAAGCCTCTACCGATTACAGGTGCGGTGCAGGTACCACGGCGTCGGGCAACGGCGCCTTCAGTTGCTGCAATTGCGCTTTGATTGGCGTGGAGGCGCACTTGGCGGCAGCGTCTTGCTGACTCAAGTTGCGAATCGAGGTGTAAAACAGTTCGCAGGTTTTGACTTTCTGCGTGACTTGCCAGGTTTGCGTGCAGCTGTTGAGCAGCGTCGAAGGATCCGTGCCCGGTTTGCTGCCCATGCCAGCCTGCCAGCAGGCCGCGCTCAAATCCTGGCCCATGACTTTCAGGCCTGCGGCGTCAGCCTTGGCTTGTGCATCGTCGCCGGTGTAGCTTTTCGGGTCGGCGGCGTACCAGATGTAACTCGGGTGGTTCGACCCCAGCACCGGGACTTTCACGCCAGCGCTCGGGCTGATGGTCGCCAGGCCCAACACATTCACCGTCGGCCCATATTGCTGCTTGATCCAGTTACGCACCGGCGCGCCGAACGCGACCATCGGCAGTGTCGTGCCGTTGCCGGTCTGGCTGAACTGCTTGACCAGGGTGGTCTGGTAATCCTTGAAGTAGTCGTACACACCTTCCAGATCACTGCCCGCGTTCGATGGCGCGGCGATCGGGGCGATGTCGATGATGGTCTGATAGGCCGGCGTCTGCTCAGCCGGGATGCCGTTGACGGTCAGCAGCGTGGCCCAGCGATCGGTGGTGTTCGAGCGCAGATAATCCTGGGCCTGGGTCAGCGAGTAATCCGGCGGGAAGTGCAGCAGTTCGACGCTCTTGCGGTTTTCCAGGGCCATGCCCAGCGGCAGGAACAGATACCAGCTATACGCCCATTTGCCATCGGCATTGAGCTTGCTGGCGCCGGTATACGCCAGGTCGCCGGCATCGAGCAGCGCTGACAGCGGCTTGTCGTAGCCTTTGGGCACGCCGCTGATCTCGGCGTAAATCTGCCCGTTATCGTTCTTCACCAGCACCTTGGCATTGGTGTAGCCGTCGCGTTGCACGCTTTGGCTCAGGTAATGCGCGACGGTCTGTTCCAGCGTCCAGTTGCGGAAGCAGATCACGTTGCAGTTGTTGGGAAAGGCAAAGAGGCGGGTGACGCGTTCGGTGCTGCCCAGCTTCAGATCGACATCGGCGTGGGCGGCCGCGCTCAGTGTGAGCGCAGCCAGAGCCAGTGCGGCGGGGGTAATTCCTGCGAGTTTGAACATGCTCAGATCCTTTTCAGCGTGGGTTCCCCCGCGAGTCGGGGGCGCTTCATATTGGATCAGCCGTGTTGCACAGAGAAGCCGTCATTCACGGATTTTTGCGTCAGCCCGCAGGACCGGGTTTCAGGCCGGAAAGTGCAGGGCGTTGGTCAAGTCGCCCATGGGTTGCTGGCCACGGGCGATCATTGCCTCGTCACGCTGCTTGAGACCGTCGAGGGTTTCGAGCTGGAACACCCGGGTAATCAGGCGCAGGATCGACGCCGTGTCGTAGACCGTATGATCCACCGTGCCCTTGCGGGCGAACGGCGACACCACCAGCGCCGGCACCCGCGACCCCGGCCCCCAACGATCGCCCTTGGGCGGCGCGACGTGATCCCACCAGCCGCCGTTTTCATCGACGGTGACGATCACCAGCATGTTTTTCCACTGCGGGCTTTCGCGCAGCACCTTCAGGGCGCGGACGATGTGCCGATCCCCGGACGCAACGTCGGCGTAACCGGCGTGCATGTTCAGGTTGCCTTGAGGCTTATAGAACGTGACCGCCGGCAGCTTGCCGGCCTCGGCATCGGCGAAGAACTTGTTGGTACTCGACTCCTCCCCCAGACCGGCATCGCGCAGGCGTTTGTTGCGCTCCTGCGGGTTTTCCGGACCTTGTTGCTTGAAGTAGTTGAACGGCTGGTGGTGATACTGGAAGTTCGGGATTTTCGGAATGCCGCCGGAATCCTTGTACTGCTCCAGCGTCGCCTGCCAGGCCCCGGCATACCAAGCCCAGTCGACGTTTTTCTTCGACAGCTTGTCGCCGATGTGCTCGTGGGTCTGTGGCACCAGCACGTTGGGCAGATCCGGTTTGGAATACGCCGGGCGCTCCGGGTCGCGAATCCACGTCGGCCAGTAGGGCGGAGCAAGGGTGTTGACGCCGAAGCCATCCGGGGTCAGCGCGCTCGGGCCGAATTGTGGCGGCCCGCTCATGGCGCTCGCCGGCGATTGCTCCAGCGGCTTGAGGCGCGGGTCGGCGGGATCTGCGCTTTGCAGCGTGGCAATCTGCGACTTGGCCACCGAATTGGCCGCGTCCGGATAGAACGGCGCGGTGGCGCTGATCAGGTACTGGTGATTGAGGAACGAGCCACCGAAGGCACCCTGGAAGAAGTTGTCGCACAGCACGAACTCCTGCGCGACATCCCACAAACGCAGCGAGTAACGGCTCTGTGCATAGTGGCCCATGGTCAGGCCACCGGAATCGGCCCAGGCGACGAAACCGTCGTTCTTGCCACCGTTGATCTGCATCTGGTTCTGATAGAACACGTGCCACAGGTCGCGGGTGACCAGACCGAATGGCAGGTCTTCGCCATTCGGGCCTTTGAGGGCAAACGGCGCGTTGGGCAGGTTTTCCTGGAACTGGGTAGCGCTGGGGTAGGTCACGCCATCGAGGGTTTGCGGGCCGATCTGCAGCACGCCGCCCCAGACGGGCGGCAAGGTTTGCAGCAGCGAGCCATCGCGATCACGTTGTTG
>NZ_QAIU01000125.1:0-11421 GCF_003061205.1 Pseudomonas sp. HMWF006 | reverse complement strand
GCTGACCGGTGCCTGGCTTGGCCACATAACGACGGCCCTGACGCCAGGCTTCGTTCTGCGCGACAACTTCAGCAATCGCCTTCGACTGTGGCAGCGCGGTGCTTTGCACCGAGTCCGGCAAACGCAGCACCTGACCGGTTTTCAGCCGGTTGATGTTGCCGTCGATAAACGCGTTCGGGTTGAGCGCCTGAATCGCCAGCATGGTCTGCTGCACTGAACCGCCAGTGCGCGCCTTTGCAGCAATTTCCCACAGGGTGTCGCGCGGCGTGGTGGTGTACTGAGTCGGATGGGTGGCACCGGTGGTCGGCGCAGTGATGGTCTGCGTCGGCGCCGGTTGCGCGGCGGCGTCAGCGGTCTGCGGCGAGAACTTCGATGGATCCAGCAGCACGCTGTAATCGCGCAGCAGACGGCCGTTCGGCCACATCACCTGCACGAGGAATTTCACCATCGGTTCCGACAACGGCTTGCTCGAGGTCACGCGCAGCACACTTTTGCCGCTGGCGTTGAGCACCGGAGTGAACGTCAGGTCATTGAGGAAGGCCTGACGGTCAACGCCGGCCTTGGCGAAGTCTTCAGGAGACGCCAGGCTCGGCACCACTTCGGCAGCGGTGAGATCCTTGACGTCGAGCAACTCGATCTCGGCCACCAGCGGCTGGTTCAGGGTCGACTTCAGGGTCAGCTCCCCGAGCCCGAGGGCATGCGCCATACCGGAGGACAGCGCCGAGGCGGCCGCTATTGCTAACACCAGTTTGCGAACTTGAACCATAGCCTCATCCTTTGTTTGAACGTTCCTCGGCCAGCGAGAAGATGTTGATTGCCGCTGCCGTAAGGCATTGCGCGCGACGACGACAGACTGCCGCGCGCGATCATTTCTTTGATGCCCCGGAAAGTCCCGGAGGGTGACACGTTATCAAGTGCTCCGGGCAAGCATAGCGCTCACCTAGAATCAGTCGACAAATTGTTGCCAAGTATCTTTTACAGCAGGTCTTTTATCAACAATTCAGCGACCTGCACAGCATTCAGGGCGGCGCCTTTGCGTACGTTATCTGACGTCAGCCACAGATTAAGTTCCGCCGGGTCATCGACGCCAGTACGCACGCGACCGACATAGACAACATCCTGCCCCACCGCGTCACCCACTGCGGTCGGATAATCGCCGGCTTCGACAAGCTCAATACCCGGTGCGTCCTCCAGCGCCGCGTTGACCTTTTCCAGGTCGACCGCGCTCGCTGACTGCAAGGTCACGCTATAGCTATCGCCAAAAAACCCCGGGGCTTGAACGCAAGTTGCGGAAATCTTTAATAAAGGCTGCGCCAGCACCTGACGCAACTCGCGCACCAGACGTTTTTCCAGCAGCGTATGGCCCTGAGCATCGGGGGTGCCGACCTGGGCCAGCAGGTTGAAGGCCATTTGCCGGTCGAAGAAAGTCGGCTCCAGCGGACGCATGTTCAATAGTTCAGCGGTCTGCCGGGCCAGCTCGGTGACAGCTTCGCGACCTTGCGCGGAAACGGCCAGATTGGCGGTGACGTTGACGTATTGCAGGTCGAGCAGGTCGAGCAGCGGCGCCAGCACCACGGCCAGCGTCGTCGCCGACGGGCTTGGGCTGCTGACCTGGAACGGCGCTTTCAGGCCGGCGATCACCTCGGCGTTGGCTTCCGGCACCACTTGCGGCGCCTGCTCGGCCGGCAATGCGCCGGACAGGTCGATCAGCGAGCAACCAGCCGCGTGGGCGCGTGCCACGTAGCTCAGGGAGATGGCCGGGCCGGCGGCGAAAAACACCAGTTTGACCTTGCTGAAATCGAACTCGTCGACTTCACGCACGCGCACGTTCTTGTTGCGGAACAGCACCGAGCTGCCAGCGGATTCGCTGCTGGCCAGCAAGTGCAGGTTGCCGACCGGGAAGTCGCGCTGTTCGAGAATCTGTACGAGGGTTTCGCCGACAGTACCGGTGGCGCCGACGACGGCAATATCAAGGGTCTGGGTCATGGTTCTACCTCTGGCGAAACGGGGGGAGCGGCACTTTACCGGGTGACTGGCGCACAGGCAATTTCTGCAGGATTTGTGGCGACTGCGCCTGCCCCTTCGCGAGCAAGCTCGCTCCCACAGGGGAATGCATTTCAAGGTGGGAGCGAGCTTGCTCGCGAAGGCGACAGAACATACACCCGAGAAACCTCAGGCATAAAAAAACCCGCACCTCTCACAAGGCACGGGTTCTTTCATTGCTTCAAGCGATCAACGCTCCAGCAGGATCCGCAGCATGCGACGCAGCGGTTCGGCCGCGCCCCACAGCAGTTGGTCGCCGACGGTGAAGGCACCGACGAATTGCGAACCCATGTTCAGCTTGCGCAGACGCCCCACCGGCACATTCAGGGTGCCGGTGACCTTGGTCGGGCTCAGCTCCTGCATGCTGATCTCACGCTGGTTCGGCACCAGTTTGACCCAAGGGTTGTGCTGGCTGATCAGCCCTTCGATGTCGGCGATCGGTACGTCTTTGTTCAGCTTGATGGTCAGCGCCTGGCTGTGGCAACGCATGGCGCCGATGCGCACGCAGATGCCATCGACCGGGATCGGGCTCTTGAAGCGGCCGAGGATCTTGTTGGTCTCGGCCTGGGCCTTCCACTCTTCGCGGCTCTGGCCGTTCGGCAGTTCCTTGTCGATCCACGGGATCAGGCTGCCGGCCAGCGGTACGCCGAAGTTTTCGGTCGGGTACGCGTCGCTGCGCATGGCTTCGGCCACACGACGGTCGATGTCGAGGATCGCGCTGGCCGGATCGGCCAGTTGATCGGCCACCGCCGCGTGGGTTGCGCCCATCTGCTTGATCAGTTCACGCATGTTCTGCGCGCCGGCCCCAGAGGCCGCCTGATAAGTCATGGCGCTCATCCACTCGACCAGACCGGCTTCGAACAGACCGCCCAGGCCCATCAGCATCAGACTGACGGTGCAGTTGCCGCCGATGTAGTTCTTGGTGCCCGCGTCCAGTTGCTGGTCGATGACCTTGCGGTTGACCGGATCGAGAATGATCACGGCGTCATCGTTCATGCGCAGGCTCGAGGCCGCGTCGATCCAGTAACCCTGCCAGCCGGCTTCGCGCAGCTTCGGGAACACTTCGCTGGTGTAGTCGCCGCCCTGGCAGGTCAGGATCACGTCGAGGGTCTTCAGCTCGTCAATGCTGTAAGCGTCCTTGAGCGGAGCAATGTCCTTGCCCACGGACGGGCCTTGGCCACCGACGTTGGAAGTGGTGAAAAACACCGGCTCGATTAGATCGAAATCCTGCTCTTCCAGCATCCGCTGCATGAGCACGGAACCGACCATCCCGCGCCAACCGATCAGACCTACACGTTTCATCGCAACTACACCTTCTTGAAAAGTGGGCCGCTGCTTTGTATTGAATTTCGCAGCGGGCCCGAGAGATTACAGATTCCGCAGCGCGGCGACTACTGCGTCGCCCATTTCCTGCGTACCGACTTTGGTGCAACCGGCCGAATAGATGTCACCAGTGCGCAGGCCTTGATCCAGCACCACGCTGACGGCTTTCTCGATGGCATCGGCCGCGTCATGCAGATTGAAGCTGTAACGCAGCATCATCGACACCGACAGAATGGTCGCCAGCGGGTTGGCGATACCTTTGCCGGCGATGTCCGGGGCCGAACCGTGGCAAGGCTCGTACATGCCCTTGTTGTTCGAATCCAGCGAGGCCGACGGCAGCATGCCGATCGAACCGGTGAGCATCGACGCTTCGTCGGACAGGATGTCGCCGAACATGTTGTCGGTGACGATCACGTCGAACTGCTTCGGTGCGCGCACCAGTTGCATAGCGGCGTTGTCGACGTACATGTGGCTCAGTTCGACTTCCGGGTAATCCTTGGCGACCTGCTCGACCACTTCGCGCCACAGTTGGCTGGACGCCAGTACGTTGGCCTTGTCCACCGAGCACAGTTTTTTGCCGCGCACCATGGCCATGTCAAAACCGACGCGGGCGATGCGGCGGATTTCGCTTTCGCTGTACGGCAGGGTGTCGTAGGACTGACGCTCGCCGTTTTCCAGGGTACGAGTGCCACGCGGCGCGCCGAAGTAGATACCGCCGGTCAGTTCACGGACGATCAGGATGTCCAGACCGGCAACGATTTCCGGCTTCAGGCTCGAAGCGTCGGCCAGTTGCGGGTACAGAATCGCCGGACGCAGGTTGCCGAACAGGCCCAGTTGCGCACGGATTTTCAGCAGACCACGCTCCGGGCGGATGTCACGCTCGATGGTGTCCCATTTCGGGCCACCCACCGCGCCCAGCAGCACGGCGTCGGCAGCACGGGCACGGTCGAGGGTTTCGTCGGCCAGCGGCACGCCGTGCTGGTCGATGGCGGCGCCACCGATCACGTCATGGCTCAGCTCGAAGCCCAGGCTGTACTTGTCGTTGGCTAATTCCAGAACCTTGACCGCTTCGGCCATGATTTCCGGACCAATACCGTCACCTGGGAGAATCAGAATCTGCTTGCTCATGCTTTCCTCGTGTCTTCAGTCGGTGCGCCTCTAACTGACGCGCCCGGAAAAATTCTTAACGCTCGGCGATCAGCACAATCACATCTGTACTGAACGAGCCGTCGGCATCAATCTCAAAATATTCGCGTACTTCACTGCCCATCGACTGCTGCAACTGGCGGATCGCCGCGCGCATCACGTCGGGTGTGCGCATGCGCTCGACCCAACTGCTGTACTCCAGACGCAGGCGCTGACGGGTGGTGCTGCGGGTATGCAGCCGCGCCTCGCTGACCTGCCGCAACCACTCGCCGGCGGAATAATCGCGCACATGGCTGGTGTCGCGCAGCACTTCGACGCTTTGCAGGTAAGTGTCGAACAACGGGCTGCCCGGTGACAACACGTCAACGAATGCCGCCACACCGCCCGGCTTCAGTACCCGACGCACTTCACGCAGGGCCACGCCGAGGTCGCTCCAATGGTGCGCCGAATAACGGCTGAACACGAAGTCGAACTCGCCATCGGCAAACGGCAGACGCTCGGCGGCGCCGTTGACCGTGGCAATGTTGGCGAAACCGCGATCCACAGCCGCAGCGGCGACCACGTCAAGCATCTGCTGCGACAGGTCGTAGGCCACCACTTCTTTCACCAGTGGCGCCACATGAAAACTCACATGACCGGCGCCGCACCCCAGATCCAGCACCCGCGCCTCGCCCTGCCCCGCCAGCTCAGCCTGTAGCAGCGCGAATTCGGTGCCTTGCGCGTGAACGGCGCTGCTCAGGTAGGCGGCGGCCTGTTCACCGAATTGCTTCTGTACGACCTGAGAGTGCTGGGCGGTGCTGGTCATGGTCACATCCTTCTGGGTTTTAGCCTTGTATTGCCTGGACTAACGCCTTCGCGAGCAAGCTCGCTCCCACACTTGAAATGCATTCCCCTGTAGGAGCGAGCTTGCTCGCGAAGAGGCCAGCCTGAACTGCATCAATTCAGAACTTGCTTATGCGTCGCGGAACAACCAAGGCTGGCTCAGCCGGTGTTTGGCCTCGAACGAAGCAATCGCATCGCCGTCCTGCAAGGTCAAACCGATATCGTCCAGACCGTTCAACAGGCAATGCTTGCGAAACGCGTCGATCTCAAAGTTGTAAACCTTGCCGTCCGGACGGGTTACGGTCTGCGCCTGCAGGTCGATCTGCAATTGATAGCCCGGCTCAGCCTCCACCTGCTTGAACAATTCATCGACTTCAGCGTCGCTCAAGATGATCGGCAGCAAGCCGTTCTTGAAACTGTTGTTGAAGAAGATGTCGGCGTAGCTCGGCGCAATGATGCTGCGGAAACCGTATTCTTCCAGCGCCCACGGCGCGTGTTCACGGCTGGAGCCGCAACCGAAGTTCTCGCGGGCCAGCAACACGCTGGCGCCTTGAAAACGCTCGGCGTTGAGCACGAACTCCTTGTTCAACGGGCGCTTGGAGTTGTCCTGATACGGCTGGCCGACATCCAGGTAACGCCACTCGTCGAACAGGTTCGGACCGAAACCGGTGCGCTTGATCGACTTCAGAAACTGCTTGGGGATGATCTGGTCGGTGTCGACGTTGGCACGATCCAGAGGCGCGACAAGACCAGTGTGCTGGGTAAAAGCTTTCATGCTGCGCTCTCCTTCAGATCAATTCACGAACGTCGATGAAACGACCGTTCACCGCCGCCGCAGCGGCCATGGCCGGGCTCACGAGGTGGGTACGACCACCGGCGCCCTGACGGCCTTCGAAGTTGCGGTTGGAGGTCGAGGCGCAATGCTCGCCGGACTCCAGACGGTCCGGGTTCATTGCCAGGCACATCGAGCAACCCGGCTCGCGCCATTCGAAACCGGCCTCGAGGAAAATCTTGTCCAGACCTTCGGCCTCAGCCTGGGCCTTCACCAGACCCGAGCCCGGCACCACGATCGCCTGCTTGATGGTCGATGCCACTTTGCGGCCCTTGGCAATCACGGCAGCAGCGCGCAAATCTTCGATCCGCGAGTTGGTGCAGGAGCCGATGAATACGCGATCCAGTTGAATGTCGGTGATCGCCTGATTGGCGCTCAACCCCATGTACTTCAAGGCGCGGACGATCGAGTCACGCTTGACCAGATCCATCTCCTTGGCAGGATCCGGCACGTTCTGGTCAACCGCCAAAACCATCTCAGGCGAAGTGCCCCAGCTGACTTGCGGCTTGATTTGCGCGGCGTCCAGCTCGACCACGGTGTCGAATTTGGCGTCAGCATCGGACACCAGATCTTTCCAGGCTTCGACCGCCATGTCCCATTCGGCGCCTTTCGGGGCGAAGGGACGACCTTTTACGTAATCGACGGTCTTTTGATCCGCCGCCACCAGGCCCACACGGGCGCCGGCTTCGATGGACATGTTGCAGATGGTCATGCGGCCTTCGACAGACAGGTCGCGGATCGCGCTGCCGGCGAATTCGATGGCATGCCCGTTACCGCCGGCGGTGCCGATCTTGCCGATCACCGCGAGGACGATGTCCTTGGCGGTCACGCCGAACGGCAATTGCCCTTCAACGCGTACCAGCATGTTCTTCATTTTCTTGGCGACCAGGCACTGGGTGGCGAGCACGTGCTCAACCTCGGAGGTGCCGATGCCGTGGGCCAGCGCGCCGAACGCACCGTGGGTCGAGGTGTGCGAATCGCCGCAGACCACGGTCATGCCCGGCAAGGTCGCGCCCTGCTCCGGGCTGATCACGTGGACGATGCCTTGGCGCACGTCGTTCATCTTGAACTCGACGATGCCGTATTCATCACAGTTGTCATCGAGGGTCTGCACCTGCAAACGCGAGACCTGGTCGGCAATCGCTTCAATCCCGCCCTTGCGTTCCGGGGTCGTCGGTACGTTGTGGTCCGGGGTCGCGATGTTGGCATCAATGCGCCAAGGCTTGCGCCCGGCCAGACGCAGGCCTTCGAAAGCTTGCGGCGAAGTCACTTCGTGGATGATGTGACGATCTATATAGATCAACGCCGAGCCATCGTCGCGCTGCTTGACCAAATGCGAATCCCAGAGCTTGTCGTAGAGCGTTTTGCCGGCCATCAGACGGTTCCTCATCAGCTTGTTTCTATGCCCTGGGCTTATCAATAACCCTTTGGCTTGTGAGGCCGATCCTATGGGGTTACATTAAATAACTCAAATTCATATTTTTTATGCTTTGGATAACCAACTGGAATACGAACCATGGATCTGGCCAACCTCAATGCTTTTATCGCGATCGCCGAGACGGGCAGCTTCTCTGGCGCCGGCGAACGCCTGCATCTGACGCAGCCGGCGATCAGTAAACGCATCGCCGGCCTGGAGCAGCAATTGAAGGTGCGCCTGTTCGACCGCCTGGGCCGCGAAGTAGGCCTGACTGAGGCCGGCCGCGCCCTGCTGCCGCGGGCTTATCAGATTCTCAACGTGCTGGACGACACCCGCCGCGCCCTGACCAACCTCACCGGCGAAGTCAGCGGGCGCCTGACCCTGGCCACCAGTCACCACATCGGTTTGCACCGTTTGCCGCCGCTTTTGCGGGAATTTACTCGTCGCTACCCACAGGTGGCGCTGGATATTCAGTTCCTCGATTCGGAAGTGGCCTACGAAGAAATTCTCCATGGCCGTGCAGAACTGGCAGTCATCACCCTGGCGCCGGAACCGCACGCGCTGGTCAAAGCCACGCCGGTGTGGGACGACCCGCTGGATTTCGTGGTCGCCCCGGAGCATTCATTGATCGGCAACGGCCCGGTCAGCCTGGCCGACATTGCCGGTCATCCGGCGGTTTTCCCCGGCGGCAACACCTTTACTCACCATATTGTCCAACGCTTGTTCGAAGCCCAGGGACTGACGCCCAATATCGCCATGAGCACCAACTATCTGGAAACCATCAAAATGATGGTCTCGATCGGCCTGGCGTGGAGTGTTTTGCCGCGCACCATGCTCGATGAGCAGGTGGCGAGCATCGCTTTGCCGGGCATACAGCTCAGTCGCCAGCTAGGCTATATCCTGCACACCGAACGGACGCTATCGAATGCAGCAAGAGCCTTTATGGCCTTGCTGGATGCTCAAGTCGATCTGCCAGGGACTTAAGGCCAACTTGTGTTACTCCGAGAGAGCCGCTGCCCCTGTGCCTAACGCCAACATCAGCTCAAGGCCCGTTAACAATGCCGAAATCTGTTGACCGAATTCCGCCGATGCCGCGCATTCAAGCGATTGACCCGCGTCATTCCGAGCAGAGCTGGGAGAGTGCGCCGCAATTGCTCGCTGCCCTCAACGGCGCGCGGCTCGGTGCCTGGTACTGGGACATCGAGCGCGGGCAGATCAGTTGGTCGCGGGGCACTCAGGCATTGTTCGGCTTCGATCCACGGCAACCGCTGCCGGAAGATCTGGAATACCTCGATCTGCTGCCTCCGGAAGACCGCGCGAAAACCGTGCGCGCCTTCCACGCGGTGATTGCCGGCGCACCACTGGAACAGGCGATGCACCACCGCATTCGCTGGCCGGACGGCAGCCTGCACTGGCTGGAGATCAGTGGCAGCCTGCTGCCGGACAAAAACGGCCGCCCCCGAATGATCGGGGTGATTCGCGAAATCACCCACCAGCGTCAACGCGAACAGGCTTTGAGCAGCTCGGAGAAACGTTTCGCCACACTCTTTCACCTGTGCCCGAACATGGTGTTGCTGACGCGCCAGGAAGACGGCCTGATCAGTGAAGCCAACCAGTATTTCGAAAGCCTGTTCGGCTGGCCGGTGCAGACCGCCATCGGCCGCACCACCCTGGAACTGGGCCTGTGGGTGCACCCTGAACAACGCGGCGAACTGGTGAAGAAAACCAAGGCCAAGGGCGAACTGATCAGCATGGAAGTGCAGTTTCGCGCCAGCAACGGTCAGGTGCATGACGGCATTCTCAGTGCGCAAAAGGTCGAACTCGAAGGCCAGCCCTATCTGCTCAGCACGTTCCTCGACACCACCGAGCGCAAAGCCGCCGAACTGGCACTGAAGGACAGTCAGGAACGCCTCGATCTGGCGCTGGATTCCGCGCAGCTCGGTACCTGGGACTGGCACATCCCCAGCGGCATGCTTTACGGCTCGGCGCGTGCCGCGCAACTGCACGGGCTGGAGCCAAAACCGTTCCATGAATCATTCGACGAGTTTTTCGAAGGCGTACCCGGCCAAGAGCGCGACAGCATGCGCAATGCGTATCGCAGCCTGCGCGAAGGTCCGGCGGGCAACTATCAACTGACTTATCGCGTGCAACTGCCGGACGGCAGCTCGCGATATCTGGAAAGCCGCGCCCGCCTCTACCGCGACGACAACGGCGCGCCGCTGCGCATGGCCGGGACGTTGCTGGACATCACCGATCAGGTCGAACGCGAACAGCGATTGGTGGCCTCGGAAGAGAAATTCGCCACGCTGTTCCAGGTCAGTCCCGACCCGATCTGTGTCACCCGCCAGGACAGTGGCGAATTCATCGAAATCAATAACAGTTTTACCCAGACTTTCGGCTGGAGCGCCGCCGACGTGATCGGCCATACCGCCGAAGAAATCGGCCTGTGGGACGCATCGGCGAAAAGCCTGCAGCGCATCGAGCGCGTGATTCGCGAGCAGGGGCTGAGCAATGTCGCGATCATCGTCCAGCACAAGGACGGCCAGTCGCTGACCTGCGTGATTTCCAGCCGGCAGATCAGCGTTGGCGATCAGCCGTGCATCGTCACCACGTTGCGCGACATCACCCAGCAACAGCGTTCGGAAGCCGCACTCAAGGCCAGCGAAGAGAAATTCGCCAAGGCGTTTCACTCCAGCCCCGACGCGATCACCATCACCGAGCGCGACACCGGGCGTTATCTGGAGGTCAACGACGGTTTCTGCCGCCTGACCGGCTATCGCGCGGACGAAGTGGTGGGCAAGACCGTGTATCAGGTCGGCATCTGGGCCGAGGAGAAACAGCGCTCGGCGTTGCTCGCCGAGCTGCAGATCAAGGGCCGCGTGCATCATCAGGAAATGCTCGGGCGCAACAAGCGCGGTGAGTTGCTCACCGTCGAGGTTTCAGTCGAGCCGATCACCCTGAATGAAACCGCGTGCCTGCTGCTGACAGCCCGCGACGTCAGCTTGCTGAAAAACGCCGAGGCCCAGATTCGTCATCTGGCGTATCACGATCCGCTGACCAACCTGCCCAACCGCGCTCTGTTGATGGATCGCCTGAGCCAGCAGATTGCCCTGCTCAAACGCCACAATCTGCGCGGCGCGCTGCTCTTTCTCGACCTCGATCACTTCAAGCACATCAACGATTCCCTCGGCCACCCGGTCGGCGACACGGTGCTGAAGATCATCACCGCGCGACTCGAAGCCAGCGTGCGCATGGAAGATACCGTCGCGCGTCTGGGCGGTGATGAGTTCGTGGTGCTGCTCAGTGGTCTGGAGGGCACACGCAACGAGGTCAGCACCCAGGTGCGGGAACTGGCCGACACCATCCGCGAACTGCTGTCGGAACCGATGTTCCTCGACGGCCAGCGCCTGCAAGTGACGCCGAGTATCGGCGTGGCGTTGATTCCCGACCACGGCTCGACCCCGACCGACTTGCTCAAACGCGCCGACATCGCGCTGTACCGGGCCAAGGATTCCGGGCGCAACACCACGCAGATGTATCACAACACCATGCAGAAAGCCGCCAGCGAACGGTTGCGCATGGAGACCGACTTGCGCCTGGCGCTGTCGCGCGGCGAATTCAACGTGCACTTCCAGCCGCAGGTCGACGCCCGGGACAACCGCATCATCGGCGCTGAAGCGCTGGTGCGCTGGCACCACCCGGAGCTGGGCACACAATCGCCGACCGAGTTCATCAAAGTGCTGGAGGACAGCGGCCTGATTCTCGAAGTCGGCACCTGGATCCTCGACGAAGCCTGTGACGCGTTCAAAGAGCTGATCGCGCTGAAACTGGTCGACCC
>NZ_QAIU01000124.1:0-10308 GCF_003061205.1 Pseudomonas sp. HMWF006 | reverse complement strand
CGTGAGCCAGACGGGTCAGCGGGCCGACCAGATCGGTGTTCGGACCGAACTCCATCGGGTTCTCGCCCGCGCCGATTTCGAGGTCGCCGCCCATGCCGGCGGTGAGGTTGACGATGATGTCGACGTCGGCTTCGCGGATGCGCTCCATCACCTCGCGATAGAGCGCCACGTCACGGCTGAACTTGCCGGTCTGCGGGTCGCGCACATGGCAGTGCACAACGGTGGCGCCGGCCTTGGCTGCTTCAACGGCAGCAGCGGCGATCTGTTTCGGGGTGACCGGCACGTGGGGGCTCTTGGCGGTCGTGTCGCCAGCACCGGTGAGTGCGCAGGTGATGATGACGTCGTGGTTCATGGTGCGGTTTCCTTCAGGCGTGATGGGTCTGTTCGCAGCCCTGTTTCGGGCTGCGAAGCGTCAGTCAGTCCCCTCTCCCCGGAGATAGGGTGAGGGGCTGTTCAATCGAGGGTTATTTGCTGGTCAGTTGCAGGTTTTCAGCAGCCGGTTTGCCGTCGAAGGTGGTCACACCGTCGAGCCAGCGCTGCTTGTCTTCCGGGTGATCCTTGAGCCACTGCCTGGCCGATTCGAAGGCGTCTTTGTGATCGAGCAGCGGTTGCATCATCCGGCTCTCGTCTTCGGCGGTGAACGTCAGGTTGCTCAGCAGACGGCCGACGTTCGGGCATTGTTCGGCGTATTTCGGCGCGGTGACGGTCCAGACGGTGGCCATGCCTTCGTTCGGGCCGAGGGCGTCGTCGCTGCCGGAGAGGTAAGTCATTTTTACGTTGACGTTCATCGGGTGCGGCGCCCAGCCGAAGAACACCACGGCCTCCTTGCGGCGCACGGCACGGTCAACGGCGGCGAGCATCCCGGCTTCGCTGGACTCGACCAGCTGGAATTTGCCGAGACCGAACTGGTTCTTGGCGATCATTGCCTTGATCTGCGTGTTGGCGCCCGAACCCGGTTCGATGCCGTAGATCTTGCCACCCAGTTCTTTCTCGAATTTGGCGATGTCGGCGAAGGTTTTCAGGCCCTTGTCGGCCAGATAGGTCGGCACGGCGAGGGTGGCGCGGGCGTCCTTCAGGCTCGGCGCCGGCAGAACCTTGACCTGATTGGCGTCGACGAACGGGGTGATGGTCTGGGTCATCAGCGGGTTCCAGTAGCCGAGGAACAGGTCCAGGCGCTGATCGCGGATCCCGGCGAAGATGATTTGCTGGGAGGCGCTGGTTTGTTTGGTGCTGTAGCCGAGGCCGTCGAGCAGGACCTGGGTCATGGCACTGGTGGCGATCACGTCGGTCCAGTTGACCACACCCATGCGCACGTTCTGGCACGAGGCGGGTTCGGCCGCCATGACGCTGGCGCTCAAGAAAGCGGTACCGCTGAGTGCAAGAACACAGCTGCTGATCAGTCGTTTCATGTCGGGTTCCTCGGCAGGTCGTTTATTGTGGTTCCCGGCGTCTGATGCGCCGGTGATGCCAAGTTACGCAGCTACGCCCCCGTAAAAACGCACTGCGGCGACTGGCATTTGCACTGTAGCGACCTGCGCGCTTGAACGCTGACGACAATCGGCGTATCAACGATCCACGCTCCCCTCCCTCTCGTTACCCGCGAATCGAGTGCGCCCATGTCCCAGGATTTCTATTTCTTGCTGATGCCGGGGTTCTCCGCCATCGGCTTTATCTCTGCGATCGAACCGCTGCGGGTGGCCAACCGCTTTCGTGGCGAGCTGTATCGCTGGCACGTGCTCAGTGCTGATGGCGGGGCGGTGCTGGCGAGCAATGGCATGTCGGTCAACGCCGATGCGGCGCTGGAGCCGCTGAAGAAAGGTGCGACGTTGTTGGTGGTGGCCGGGTTCGAACCGCTGAAGTTCGCCACGCCCACCCTCGAGCACTGGTTGCGACGGCTGGACAACGAAGGCGTGACCCTCGGCGCGATCGACACCGGCAGCTTCGTGCTCGCTGAGGCCGGTTTGCTCGATGGTCATCGCCTGACCCTGCACTGGGAGGCCATTGACGCGTTCAAGGAATCTTATCCACAGCTCAGCGTGACCCAGGAACTGTTCGAGATTGACCGCCGGCGCATCACCTCGGCCGGCGGCACCGCGTCTATCGACTTAATGCTCGATCTGATCGCCCAGGCCCACGGCCCGCAACTGGCGATTCAGGTCAGCGAGCAGTTCGTATTGGGGCGGATCCGCCCGCGCAAAGACCACCAGCGCATGGAAGTCGCTACGCGTTATGGGATCAGCAACAAAAAACTGGTGCAGGTGATTGGTGAGATGGAGCAGCACAGCGAGCCGCCACTGACCACGCTGCAATTGGCGGATTCGATCAAGGTGACGCGGCGGCAGCTCGAGCGTTTGTTTCGGCTGCACTTGAATGACACGCCGAGCAATTTCTACCTGCGCCTGCGCCTGGAAAAGGCCCGGCAGCTACTGCGCCAGACCGACATGAGCGTGCTCGAAGTCAGCATCGCCTGCGGGTTTGAATCTCCGTCCTACTTCACCCGCAGCTATCGCGCACGCTTTGCGCGCTGCCCCCGTGAAGACCGGCGTACCGCCCAGGCCTGATCTTGAGACCAGCAAATAAACCTGTGGGAGCGAGCTTGCTCGCGAACGCGGTAGATCATTCGAAAAAACTGTCGACTGACACTCCCTCTTCGCGAGCAAGCTCGCTCCCACATGGATTTACTGTGCTTGCGCGAACAGGTTACTTCTTCACCAGCGCCGAACACGCCGCTTTGTAAGCCTCATGCTGATACTTGTTCAGCGTCCCCGGCAGCTCGAAATTATGCTTCTTCGCCTGCGCGTTGATCGTCTGCGGCGACAACAGCGTCACTTCACACCCGTCCAGCAGTTGAAACACACCCTCGATCTTGAACGTGGTCGGCCCACCGGCAAACTCGCCCTTCTTGCTGCGTTTCTTGATCGCAATCCGGTCAACCGAATTCTCCCGCACAAACGACGCCAACTGCGCCGCAAAGAGCTTCACGTTCGCCGCCTCGTCATCGTCTTCGAGGGCAATCTTCTTGGTGGCGAGGGGAACGTGGCTCAGGTTCGAACCGTCGAGAGCGGCCACGGCGATGATCGCTTCGCTGCCTTTGATTTCGATGCCGCAGATGTTCATGGGGAATTCCTTGAAGTGAAGAGGGCAGCTTACAGCTCAAGCTGATTGGCGGTGATGCCGAACGCCGCTGCAATTTTCTCGCGAGTGGCCTTGCGTGGCTTGGCGACTGTTTCCTGCTGGGCAAACGCCGGTTGCGAAATACCCATGCGTTTGGCGACTTCTTCCTGAGTCAGGTTGAGGTGTTCGCGCCAGGCACGGATCGGTGTTGCCCCGTCGACCATGCGACTGACAACCTCATGGGGAATCAGGTCGGGCTGCATTTTTTGCGCAACGTACTGCGCGTACGGAATGACCACAAAGGCTGGTTTGCCCTCGGCGTCATTAATGATTTGGATGTCAGTAGATGCGTTCATCGCGTTTTATGACCTCTTGAATACTGACCACTTTGATTGCTCCGTCCCAGTCGAACATCACTCGATAATTGCCGACACGCAGGCGGTAGGAGTAGTCATGGCCAATCAGTGCTTTGACATTGCCCACATCAGGCATGTCGGCAAGCGCCGTAACAGCATCCCGAACCTTTACCTGATGCACAGAATGCAATTTCAAGAGTTGCTTAACGGCCTTTCGTGTCCAGTGGATGCTGTTCATGGAAGAATATAAGTCTTTTATAAGATTCGCGAATCTTTACTTATATTTTCAAGGCGACCAATCAAGAACTGTTGTCAGCATATTGCGTGAAAGGCCCGTAGATCGGAGCTTTCACGCAATAGGTGTAGGCGAAGTCGGCATGTGCCGTAAGAAGAGAGTTTCACGAGGCAAATGCAAAAAGCAGTGCCAATTTTCCTTCAAATTTTGAGGACTATTCCTGCCCAATCGACTCCAAAAACTCCGACCGTTCATCACTCATCCGCGCCACGCAATCATTCTGCGCAATCGTGAACGCCTTGCTCCCCGCCGTAGCCGGAAACGCTTCCACCGCACAATCCGCGTCCCGCGTCTTCAACCACTGCTGCTGAGCCGTCTTGATCTTGGCGGTAATGTCCGCCAATTGCGTCGGGTTCTTGCCATACGCCGTCTGCATGCGTTCGTTGAGGCTGGCGTAGTTGTCCTTGAGCAGGTCTTCGGCGGTGGTGCGGCTGTAGGCCGAGCATTCCAGGGTCTGGACGTCGTTTTCCACCGCGTCGCACGGGTTGTTGTCGGTCTCTTCGGCGGCGTGTACGCCGGTCGCAATCAGGGCCAGGGCCAGGAAGATCGATTTCATGTTGTCGCCGCTCTAATCCAGTGGTGTCTCCAAGATGCGCCAGATTCTGGCTCAAGCTGGCGGGCTTGAACAGGTAGCTGATCGGAGCGTCCGGCGACCCTTTGTCGCGGATTGACGCTTTCGGCAATTCCCCTGTCGTTTTTGCACCCGGTCGCCCCTGCACCGAGGCATATGCTGGCCCCAAAGCGCCGGCAGACGATTCGGCGCATGAATCGCCAATAAGGGGACGCCTGATGAGCCCAGCCGAATTACACGCCGACAGCATCGTTATCGACGGTCTGATCATTGCCAAATGGAACCGCGAGCTGTTCGAAGACATGCGCAAGGGCGGTCTGACGGCGGCCAACTGCACTGTGTCGGTGTGGGAAGGCTTTCAGGCGACCGTGAACAATATTGCCGCCAGCCAGAAACTGATCCGCGAAAACAGCGACCTGGTGATGCCCGTGCGCACCACCGCCGACATCCGTCGCGCCAAGGAGCAGGGCAAGACCGGCATCCTCTTCGGCTTCCAGAACGCCCATGCGTTTGAAGACCAGATCGGCTATGTCGAGGTGTTCAAGCAGCTCGGCGTCGGCATTGTGCAGATGTGCTACAACACCCAGAACCTGGTGGGCACCGGTTGCTACGAGCGTGACGGCGGCCTGTCGGGCTTCGGTCGCGAAATCGTCGCCGAGATGAATCGCGTCGGCGTCATGTGCGACCTGTCCCACGTCGGTTCCAAGACTTCTGAAGAAGTCATCCTCGAATCGAAAAAACCGGTCTGCTATTCCCACTGCCTGCCGTCGGGTCTGAAAGAGCACCCGCGCAACAAGTCCGATGAAGAACTGAAGTTCATTGCCGACCACGGCGGTTTCGTCGGTGTGACCATGTTTGCGCCGTTCCTCGCCAAGGGCATCGATTCGACCATCGACGACTACGCCGAAGCCATCGAATACACCATGAACATCGTCGGCGAAGACGCCATCGGCATCGGCACCGACTTCACCCAGGGTCACGGCCAGGACTTCTTCGAATACCTGACCCACGACAAGGGCTACGCCCGGCGTCTGACCAGCTTCGGCAAGATCATCAACCCGCTGGGCATCCGCACCGTCGGCGAGTTCCCGAACCTGACCGAAACCCTGCTCAAGCGCGGCCACTCCGAGCGCGTGGTGCGCAAGATCATGGGCGAAAACTGGGTCAACGTCCTCAAAGACGTCTGGGGCGAGTAACGCTTACTCAAGACCGCCGCCGAGCTGCCCCCTCTCCTGCGGGAGAGGGCTGGGGTGAGGGCTGCGGCCAACACTGAATCTAATTTTTTCTGGAGTTAAGTTTCCATGGCCAAGATCGCCCCGCAATTGCCAATCGAAGTCGACAGCGAAACCGGTGTCTGGACCTCCGACGCCCTGCCGATGCTGTACGTGCCACGCCACTTTTTCGTCAACAACCACATGGGCATCGAGGAAGTGCTGGGCGCCGAAGCCTATGCCGAAATCCTCTACAAGGCCGGCTACAAGTCCGCCTGGCACTGGTGTGAAAAAGAAGCTGAATGCCATGGCCTGGAAGGCGTCGCGGTGTTCGAGCACTACATGAAGCGCCTGTCGCAACGTGGCTGGGGCCTGTTCAAGATTCAGGACATCGACCTCGACAAAGGCACCGCCAGCGTCAAGCTCGAACACTCGGCGTTCGTCTACGTCTACGGCAAGGTCGGACGCAAGGTCGACTACATGTTCACCGGCTGGTTTGCCGGGGCCATGGATCAGATTCTTGAGGCGCGTGGCAGCAAGATTCGCACGGTTGCCGAGCAAGTCTACGGTGGCTCCGAAGAAGGCCACGACGACGGCCTGTTCACCGTCAAGCCGTTGTAAGTCGAGGAACCCGCCATGGCTTTCGAAGCAATGTTCCAGCCGATCCAGATCGGCAAACTGACCATCCGCAACCGCGTGCTCAGTACCGCGCACGCCGAGGTCTACGCGACCGACGGCGGCATGACCACCGACCGCTACGTCAAATACTACGAAGAGAAAGCCAAGGGCGGCATCGGCCTGGCGATCTGCGGCGGTTCCTCCAGCGTAGCCATCGACAGCCCGCAAGGCTGGTGGAAATCGGTGAACCTGGCGGACGACCGGATCATTCCGCACTTCCAGAATCTGGCTGACGCCATGCACAAGCATGGCGCCAAGATCATGATCCAGATTACCCACATGGGCCGCCGCTCGCGCTGGGACGGTGAGCACTGGCCGACCCTGTTGTCGCCGTCGGGCATCCGTGAACCGGTACACCGCGCGACCTGCAAGACTATCGAGCCGGAAGAAATCTGGCGCGTCATCGGCAACTATGCCACCGCCGCTGCACGGGCCAAGGCCGGTGGTCTGGACGGTGTCGAACTGTCCGCCGTGCACCAGCACATGATCGACCAGTTCTGGAGCCCGCGCGTCAACAAGCGTACCGACGAGTGGGGTGGCAGCTTCGAAAATCGCATGCGTTTCGGCCTCGAAGTGCTCAAGGCTGTGCGCAAGGAAGTCGGCGACGATTTCTGCGTCGGCATCCGTCTGTGCGGTGATGAATTCCACCCGGACGGCTTGTCCCACGAGGACATGAAGCAGATCGCCAAGTACTACGATGACACCGGCATGATCGACTTCATCGGCGTGGTCGGCTCGGGTTGCGACACCCACAACACCCTGGCCAACGTTATCCCCAACATGAGTTATCCACCGGAGCCGTTCCTGCACCTGGCCGCCGGGATCAAGGAAGTGGTCAAGGCTCCGGTGCTGCACGCGCAGAACATCAAGGACCCGAACCAGGCCACGCGCATCCTTGAAGGCGGTTACGTCGACATGGTCGGCATGACGCGCGCGCACATCGCCGACCCGCACTTGATCGCCAAGATCAAGATGGGGCAGGTCGATCAGATCAAACAGTGCGTCGGCGCCAACTACTGCATCGACCGCCAGTATCAGGGGCTGGATGTGCTGTGCATCCAGAACGCCGCAACCTCCCGCGAATACATGGGCGTGCCGCACATCATCGAGAAATCCACCGGGCCGAAACGCAAAGTCGTGGTGGTTGGTGCCGGCCCTGCCGGGATGGAAGCTGCACGCGTGGCGGCCGAACGTGGCCACGACGTGACCCTGTTCGAGAAGAAAGAATTCATCGGCGGGCAGATCACTACCGCGTCGAAAGCGCCGCAACGAGACCAGATCGCCGGCATCACCCGCTGGTTCCAGCTGGAGCTGGCGCGGCTGAAAGTCGACCTGCGCCTGGGCACTGCTGCGGATGCGGCGACCATTCTCGACTTGCGTCCGGACGTGGTGGTGCTGGCAGTGGGCGGGCATCCGTTCCTTGAGCAGAACGAACACTGGGGCGCTGCCGAAGGGCTGGTGGTCAGCAGCTGGGACGTGCTCGACGGCAAGGTTGCGCCGGGCAAGAACGTGCTGGTCTACGACACCATTTGCGAATTCACCGGGATGTCGGTGGCGGACTTCCTCGCCGACAAGGGCAGCCAGGTCGAGATCGTCACCGACGACATCAAGCCGGGCGTGGCCATCGGCGGTACGTCGTTCCCGACTTACTACCGCAGCATGTACCCGAAAGAAGTGATCATGACCGGCGACATGATGCTGGAGAAGGTCTACCGCGAAGGCGACAAGCTGGTGGCGGTGCTGGAGAACGAATACACCGGCGCCAAAGAGGAGCGGGTGGTCGATCAGGTGGTGGTGGAAAACGGCGTGCGTCCTGACGAAGAGCTGTATTACGGGCTCAAGGACGGTTCGCGCAACAAGGGCCAGATCGACATTGACGCGCTGTTTGCGATCAAGCCGCAGCCTTCGTTGAGCACCACCGGTGACGGCTACTTGCTGTTCCGCATCGGCGACTGCGTGGCGCAGCGTAATACCCATGCTGCCATCTACGACGCGCTCAGACTGTGTAAAGACTTCTAAAGGCTTGCACACAACCCTGTGGGAGCGAGCTTGCTCGCGAAAGCGGTGGATCAGTCGACATCGATGTTGAATGTCAGTCCGCCTTCGCGAGCAAGCTCGCTCCCACAGTGACCGAGTAAGGCATCTCGACCTGCAAGACCCGAGGTCTTTGGGAGCTTCACCTATGTTGAACACCCTTCTTCCAATCCTGTTGTTCGCAGCCATCGCCCTTGCGGTGCTGGGCGCGTTGCGGCGGGTGGCCATGTGGCGTCGGGGCCGAGCCTCGAAGGTCGATCTGATTGGCGGCCTGTTCGCCATGCCCAAGCGCTACATGGTCGACCTGCACCACGTGGTGGCGCGGGACAAATACATCGCCAACACCCACGTCGCCACGGCCGGCGGTGCGGTGGCGTCGATCGTGCTGGCGATTCTGGTGCACGGTTTCGGCCTGCATAACCGCCTCCTCGGTTACGCGCTGCTGCTGATGACGGCGGTGATGTTCGTCGGTGCGATTTTCGTTTACCGGCGTCGGCTCAACCCGCCGGCGCGGTTGTCGAAAGGCCCGTGGATGCGCCTGCCGAAAAGCCTGCTGGCGTTCTCTGTCTCGTTCTTTCTGGTGACGTTGCCGGTGGCCGGGATCCTCCCGGAAAACTTCGGCGGCTGGCTGCTGGCGGCGATTCTCGGGATTGGCGTGCTGTGGGGCGTGTCGGAATTGTTCTTCGGCATGACCTGGGGCGGGCCGATGAAGCACGCCTTTGCCGGTGCCCTGCATCTGGCCTGGCACCGTCGCGCCGAACGCTTTGGCGGCGGCCGTTCCACGGGCTTGAAACCGCTGGATCTCAACGATCCAGCGGCGCCGCTGGGCGTGGAAAAACCCAAGGATTTCACCTGGAACCAGTTGCTCGGTTTTGACGCCTGCGTGCAGTGCGGCAAGTGCGAAGCGGCGTGCCCGGCGTTCGCTGCCGGCCAGCCGCTGAACCCGAAGAAACTGATTCAGGACATGGTCGTCGGCCTCGCCGGCGGCACTGACGCGAAGTTCGCCGGCAGCCCGTATCCCGGCAAGCCGATCGGCGAACACAGCGGCAATCCACATCAACCGATCGTCAACGGTCTGGTCGATGCCGAAACCCTGTGGTCGTGCACCACCTGCCGCGCCTGCGTCGAGGAATGCCCGATGATGATCGAGCACGTCGACGCCATCGTCGACATGCGCCGTCATCTGACCCTGGAAAAAGGCGCGACCCCGAACAAGGGCGCCGAGGTCCTCGAAAACCTCATCGCCACCGACAACCCCGGCGGTTTTGCCCCGGGCGGACGGATGAACTGGGCGGCGGACCTGAACCTCAATCTGCTCAGCGAAAAGAAGTCCACCGACGTGCTGTTCTGGGTTGGTGACGGCGCCTTCGACATGCGCAACCAGCGCACCTTGCGCGCATTCGTCAAAGTGCTGAAAGCGGCCAAGATCGACTTCGCCGTACTCGGCCTGGAAGAGCGCGACAGCGGTGACGTGGCCCGCCGTTTGGGCGATGAAGCGACCTTCCAGTTGCTCGCCAAACGCAACATCCAGACCCTGGGCAAATACAGCTTCAACCGCATCGTCACTTGCGATCCGCACAGCTTCCACGTGCTGAAAAACGAGTACGGCGCGTTCGACGGCCACTACCTGGTGCAGCACCACAGCACCTACATGGCGGAAATCATTCAGGCCGGCGCGCTGAACCTCGGTCAGCACAAAGGCAACAGCGTGACCTATCACGACCCGTGCTACCTCGGCCGCTACAACGGCGAATACGAGGCGCCGCGTGAAGTGCTGCGCGCCCTCGGCATTGAGGTCAAAGAGATGCAACGTTCCGGGTTCCGCTCGCGCTGCTGTGGCGGTGGTGGCGGCGCGCCGATCACCGACATTCCGGGTAAGCAGCGGATTCCCGACATGCGCATGGAAGACATCCGCGAGACCGGCGCCGAGCTGGTAGCCGTGGGTTGTCCACAGTGCACGGCGATGCTCGAAGGCGTGGTCGAACCACGGCCGCTGATCAAGGACATCGCCGAACTGGTGGCCGACGCGCTGCTCGAAGACGCCGCGCC
>NZ_QAIU01000123.1:0-5210 GCF_003061205.1 Pseudomonas sp. HMWF006 | reverse complement strand
TCCCTGGACCCAGGAAAACTGCGAACGCCAGGTCATGCGCGGCAACGACTGGGGCGAAGCGCCAGTGTTTTCGCGCTCCGGCAACCGCAACAGCAGCTGGCCGACCAGCAAGGGCGACTGGCTCGGCTTCCGGGTCGTGCGCGACCTCTGAGCCTGCCCACCACGACCGCAGCCCGTCTGCGGTCGTTTAAAGAAACTGCATGACCATTCGTTTTCCTTAAGTACCGGCACTCCCTCCGCACCGAAGCAGGAATCCTCCATGACCAAGCCTACGCGTGGGGCGATCAACGAATTGTTCGCCCTGCTCAAGCCCTTCCGCCTGATCGTCTCTGCGTCCATCGTGCTCGGCATGATCGGCGGCCTGAGCGTCACCGTGCTGCTGGCCACCATCAACAATGCCCTGCACTCCGATGACGGCCTGACCCGTACCGTGGTGATGATCTTCGCCGGGCTCTGTGCACTGGCGCTGCTGACGACGATTCTGTCGGACATCGGCACCAACTACGTCGGCCAGCACATCATCGCCAAATTGCGCAAAGAACTGGGGGAAAAGGTCCTGTCGGCGCCGATCGACCAGATCGAGCGCTATCGCAGCCACCGGCTGATCCCGGTGCTGACCCATGACGTCGACACCATCAGCGACTTCGCCTTCGCCTTTGCGCCACTGGCGATCTCCATGACCGTCACCCTCGGCTGCCTCGGTTACCTGGCGATGCTGTCGTGGCCGATGTTCCTGATGATGCTGGTGGCGATTGCGATCGGCACCACGATTCAAGCGATTGCCCGGGCCAGGGGTATGCGCGGTTTCTACGCCGCACGCGACTGCGAAGATGAACTGCAAAAGCACTACAACGCGATTGCCGAAGGCGCCAAGGAACTGCGCATTCACCGTCCGCGTCGCCAACGCATGTTCGTCGCCGGCATTCAGAAAACTGCCGAGAAGATCTGCGACACCCAGATCAAATCCATCAACACGTTCGTCATCGCCAAATCCTTCGGTTCCATGTTGTTCTTCGTGGTCATCGGCATGGCGCTGGCCCTGCAATCCTTCTGGCCCAGCGGCGACAAAGCGGTGATGAGCGGGTTCGTGCTGGTGCTGCTGTACATGAAGGGGCCGCTGGAGCATCTGGTCAGCACCTTGCCGATCATCAGCCGCGCGCAGATCGCCTTCCGCCGGATCGCCGAGCTGAGCGAGCAATTCTCCTCGCCCGAACCGCACCTGTTGCTGGAAGACCAGGGCCAGAAGCCCGGGGCCGTCAACAGTCTGGAACTGAACAATGTGCGCTACGCCTTCCCGCCGGTGGCTGGCAGCGAGCCGTTCCGTCTGGGGCCAGTCAACCTGCGCATCGAACAAGGCGAGATCGTGTTTATCGTCGGCGAAAACGGTTGCGGCAAAACCACGCTGATCAAATTGCTGCTCGGCCTGTACGCCCCGACCGAAGGCGAAATCCGCGTCAACGATCAGCCGATCACCGCGCTCAACCGCGATGACTACCGGCAGAACTTCACGACGATCTTTGCCGACTACTACCTGTTCGATGATCTGATTCAAGGCGACCGCCAGGTCCCACAGGACGCCACCCGCTACCTCGAACGTCTGGAGATTGCGCACAAGGTCAGCGTGCGCGACGGCGCCTTCAGCACCACCGATTTGTCCACCGGCCAGCGCAAGCGCCTGGCGCTGGTCAACGCCTGGCTCGAAGAGCGTCCGGTGCTGGTGTTCGATGAATGGGCGGCGGATCAGGACCCGACCTTCCGGCGGATTTTCTACACCGAGTTGCTGCCCGACCTTAAGCGTCTGGGCAAAACCATCATCGTGATTTCCCACGATGACCGTTACTTCGACGTCGCCGACCAACTGGTGCGCATGGAGGCCGGCAAGGTCAAAAGCGAACTGCAGACTGCTTGAAACACGGGGCCGCAGCCAGGCCGGAAAAATAGTTTTCCGGTTTGCCGCGGCTTCCTCGTCTTAATGAGATGAATAAGAACCATTAACAACTATACCTGCCAAGGTCTTAACCTCATGTCCGCATCCCGTTTCATGCTTCGCCCTCTGACTCGAGCCCTGCTGATGCAGGGCGCCACACGTTCCCGCCTGGCCGGCACCGGCCTGGGTCTGGCCCTGTCCGTCGCTGTCACGCCATATGTGCAGGCGCAGGAATGGACCCTGAACATTCCGGCCCAGCCACTGGCGCAGGCGCTGCAGACGCTTGGTCAACAGACCAGTCTGCAAATCGTCTACAGCCCGGAAAGCCTGCAAGGCCTGCGCTCCAGTGCGCTCAACGGGCGCTATCAGGGCGATGATTCGCTGAACGCGATGCTCAAGGGCACCGGCATTCGCTATCAGCGTGACGGCAACACCGTGACGGTGCTCGGCCCGGCCACCGGCGACACGATGGAACTGGCTCCGACCAACGTCAACGCGCAAAGCATGGGCGCCACCACCGAAGGCAGCAACTCCTACACCACCGGTGGCGTGACCATTGGCAAAGGCGTGCACTCGCTGAAAGACACACCGCAGTCGGTCACGGTCATGACGCGCAAAATGCTTGATGACCAGAACCTCAACACCATCGAACAGGTGATGGAAAAGACCCCGGGCATCACCGTGTACGACTCGCCCATGGGCGGCAAGTATTTCTACTCGCGCGGCTTTCGCATGACCGGTCAATACCAGTACGACGGCGTGCCACTGGACATCGGCAGCAGCTACGTACAGGCCGACAGCTTCAACAGCGACATGGCCATCTATGACCGCGTGGAAGTGCTACGCGGCGCCGCCGGCATGATGAAAGGCGCTGGCGGCACCGCCGGTGGCGTCAACTTCGTGCGCAAGCGCGGCGGCGATACTGCCCACACGCAACTGTCGCTGTCGGCAGGCACCTGGGACAACTACCGTGGCCAGGTCGATACCGGCGGCCCGCTGAACGACGCCGGCACCATCCGTGGCCGTGCCGTGGTCACCGAGCAGACCCGTCAGTACTTCTACGACGTGGCCAGCCGCAAGGACCAGATCTACTACGGCGCCCTCGACTTCGACCTCAGCCCCGACACCACGCTGGGCGTGGGTTTCGCCTGGGAAGACGTTGACGCCACGCCATGCTGGGGCGGTCTGCCGCGTTATGCCGACGGCTCCGACCTGCACCTCAAGCGCTCCACCTGCCTGAACACCGCGTGGAACAACCAGCGCAGCAAGCGCGCCACCTACTTCGCCGACCTGAAACACCAGTTCAACGACGACTGGTCGCTGAAGGTCGCGGGCGTCTATTCGCGCAACACCCAGGACATGGAATACGCCTTCCCGAGTGGCGCAGTGCCGGTCGGTGCCACCGCTTCGAACACACTGATGCTGGGCAGCATCTACGACTACGATCAACGCGACTACGGCTTCGATGCCTACGTTGACGGTAAATTCGACGCCTTCGGCCAGCAACACGAATTGACCGTCGGCGCCAACGCGAGCCGGTCGCACAAGGATGACTTCTACGCCGTCGCCGCCCTGCCCCAACGGCAGAACGTGCTCGACCCGAATCATCACATCCCGCAACCGGACGAAAGCTATTACCTGGCCAACGCCTCCCGTGGCGGCCCGGTGGACATGCACATCAAGCAATACGGCGCTTACTCCATCGCCCGCCTGAAACTGGCCGATCCGCTGACCCTCGTCCTGGGCAGCCGTGTCAGCTGGTACAAGTCCGACACCGACTCGGTGCAGTACTTCCGTGGCGAAGGCACCCAGGTCGACACCAAGTCCACCGAAACCGGGCAAGTCACGCCGTTCGCCGGTGTGCTGTTCGACCTCAACGAAAACCTGACCGCCTACGCCAGCTACACCGACATCTTCACCCCGCAAGGCGCGTACAAGACCATTGATGGCAGCACGCTCAAGCCATTGGTCGGGCAGAGCTACGAGTTGGGGATCAAGGGTGAGTGGTTCGACGGTCGTCTGAACAGCTCCTTCAACCTGTTCCGCACCATCCAGAAAGATGCCGCCCAGGATGACCCGCGCTGCGAAGACAGTTCGTGCTCGATCAACTCCGGCAAGGTTCGCGCCCAGGGCTTCGAAGCTGAAGTCAGCGGTGAGGTGATTGATCGTCTGCAATTGTTGGCTGGCTATACCTATACCCAGACCAAAGTGCTGGAAGATGCCGACGCCACGCAGGATGGCGTGGTCTACAACTCCTACGTGCCGCGTCACTTGTTGCGCGTCTGGGGTGACTACAGCCTGAGCGGGCCGCTGGATCGTGTGACGATCGGTGCCGGGGTTAATGCCCAGACGGGCAACTACCGCACTTCGCCGATTGGCGGCGACAACATTGACGGTGCCGGTTATGCGGTGTGGAACGGTCGCATTGGCTACCGAATCGATGACACATGGTCGGTGGCGTTGAACGGGAATAACCTGTTTGACAAGCGTTACTACTCGACCATTGGTACCGAAGGGTTCGGTAACTTCTATGGTGATCCGCGTAACTTCGTGATGTCGGTCAAGGCTGATTTCTGATTGGGAGTGATGTGAGAGAGCCCCGCTTTGGCGGGGCTTTTTTTCGCCTGTTGGTCTTGGTGGCCTTCGGGCCGACCATGCTCTTTGGGTTTTGGGGGCATATCCGTTGCTGCGGGTGGTGCCGCTGGCGGTTTCGCTCTTACAGCGAGTCACCTTTTCCAAACGCCGAAAAGGTAACCCAAAAGGCTTTGCCCCGGCGTACGGCACTTCGCTGAGGCTCAGTGTTCCCTCGCTACGGTGTCCATCCGGGGGCATCGCCTACGGTTTGCTTCGCTGCACCTCCTCTCGATGTATGCGGCTACGCCGCACGGCGCTGCGCGCCTAACCCCCGGATGAACACCTCCGCTCGGCCTGCCGAAGGGGCAAAAGATCAAAAGCCGAAGCCAAAGCCAAAGCAAGATTACAAGCCAGATCAAGAGCCCCTCACCCTAGCCCTCTCCCAGAGGGAGAGGGGACTGGCGGTGGTGTTTGGAAGAGTTACGCCGACGTGCGATACCGCGGTGAACTCAGGCTTTGAAAAGCCCACAGATCGGCTCCCTCTCCCTCGGGAGAGGGCTGGGCGGGCGGCGTTCCGATGAGGGGCAGCCCCATCACAAAACCAAAGCCGAACACCCGCTCCTCACCACTCAATAGGCCGAGTGTCAGCTCGCCTGCTCTTGATCTTGATCTGTAAGGCGACATCGGAAGGCTGAGTGGAGGGATTGAT
>NZ_QAIU01000122.1:0-1630 GCF_003061205.1 Pseudomonas sp. HMWF006 | reverse complement strand
GCCACGCGCCGTTCAAACGGTGTTGCTAAGACCTTGCGAACCCATGTGTCGTGAGATTGCCCGCCATAGATTCCCTGAAAGTCGATGAACTCAAGTGCGGTCATTGCTTCCCGGTTGAATGCTGCCACCTGACTCTGGGTTTGTTCTTCGTGCCCGCAATCAATTTCTTCTGCAAGCATCGTCAATCGAGCAACCAAGGGTTCATCCAGCACCGGTGGCATTAAGTCAGGGCGAAGCTTCATAGTTTTCTCCTTGAGCAATCCGCTAGCCTTTGGACACGGGTAGTCACATTTTGCGAATTTTCTCGCTTTCTTTCAGCACGAACTCAAAGCCTATACCTGCACCTTTCAGAAGGTCAGTGACTCGGTCTACAAAGGTTTCGCCTTGTGCTGGCAGCTCATACAAACCGTTAACTCGGATGATTGGTAGCTTGTCTTTCGCTGGCGGGTAGCTTTCCAGCAGCTCTCCGCTCTCAATGAAAGCAACGTAGCTGTTGATCTTTTCTTGAAGCAGTAGCAGGTGTTCGCCTTGTTGCGCTTTATCACCCCACTCAAGGTGGTCAGTGATTACCAAAATAACGTTTTCAGGCTCCCACTCGGGCACCGCAATAATATCGACGACTTTTGTTTCGGTGATGGACATGTCTGCTCCCTCAGAGGGTTGGGTCGGGTCGAATGATGTCAATTCTTGTAGGTGGAATTCTGGTGCCTCCGGGGAAGCCGGGTTTTCCTTTACCTACAACCGTACCCCCCGTTTTCTCAATTTCAGAAAAGGCCGATTTCTGATTCTTGGTCAATGGCGCTGTATCGGATGATTTGCATTCGACACATGAGATTTCACCGTCAGCGTCTCGCCCAATAATATCAACTCGGGTTTTAACTCCGTTGTCGGCTTTAATTGTAATCTCGCGGGCTGCCTCGGGTCTGGTTTTGCTGTACTCCTCGAAGGATTCGTCTTCGTACTCTTTGCCTCTCTGCTTGTTCTTTTGCAGTTGCGTGCTAAGCACGATGTAGAGTGGCTCAATGCCCGAGTCAGGGAACCAGATAATCGCATCCTGGAACTCAGGAGGATGTGCAGGGTTTGCCAACACCGTGTCAGACCGTGCTGTCGGCGGATACACCCAGGCAGATGGCAACTGTGGGGCACCTTCAAGTGCAGGAATACCCAGTACACCATCACCACTTTCTGTTGGCGTCCACGTCAGGCCAATTCCGTTGCCAATGTCAGCAACGTATTTCTCCCCGACCTTCTCACCCCTGATGACTGGAACGTTTTCCCATTCCGGTTTACCACCCGTGTAGAAGCCATAAACGTCAACGGAGCCGTCCGGCAACGTCTTCACGTTGAAACGGACACGAGAGCGGCCAGTTTCAAGTGTTGCGTACTGATCGTTCGTGTAGAAGGCGCTGTCTGGGGAAATGCGGGTGTTTGGTATCAGCATCCCAACCATGCCCGTTACGAAGCCCGCAGCAACCACACTTGTTCCTGTCAGTAGACCCAGTGACAGTGATCCGCCAAGACGTTGAGCAATTGCACTGCCGTTGGCAGACCCTGCCACCAGTTGCAGTGGGGTGCCTTGCGCTGTGATTGCTGCGCCGGTGCCAAGCACAGCCCACAGTCCGTATTCGGC
>NZ_QAIU01000001.1:0-3819 GCF_003061205.1 Pseudomonas sp. HMWF006 | reverse complement strand
GGCCTGAACCCGGTGCTGTTTCTGTATGACACGCTCAAGGCCGGGCAGGCGCAGTTCGATGAAGCGCAAGTGCGTGCGCATTACCCGGCGGTGGCGCGTTATCTGGGCGTGGATCGGCCGGATGTGCAGACGTTGAACTTTGATCGCCAGCAAGCCGTTCAGCCATATCGCGTTGCCGGGACGCCGAACGTGATGTTCGTCATGCTCGAGTCCCTGGGCACCAGCGCGGTGGGCGCCTATGGCAACCCGCTGAATCCGACGCCGAATCTCGATCGGCTGGCGAGCCAAAGCTGGTTTTTCCGGCACTTTTACGTGCCGGTCACCGGCACGGCAAAAACCGTCTGGGCCAGCATCACCGGGGTGCCGGACGTCACCCGCCAGGCCACTGCAACGCGGCACCCGTTGATCACCCGCCAGCACACCCTGATCAACGCGTTCACCGACTATCAGAAGCTGTACATGATTGGCGGCAATGCCGGGTGGGCCAATATCAATGCGCTGATCCAGCAGAGCATCGAGGGTGTGAAGCTTTATCAGGAGCGTGACTGGCGGTCGCCGCTGGTGGACGTGTGGGGGATTTCTGATCTGGACCTGTTCAAGGAAAGCGACCGCATCCTGCGTGAACTGCCCAAGGACCGGCCGTTTTTCGCCTACGTGCAAACCTCAGGCAATCATCGGCCGTTCACCATTCCCAAGGACAATGACGGCTTTCAGATCAGCCAGCTCTCACTGGAACAGGTACAGGCCGCCGGTTCGCGCAGTGTCGAGCAATACAACGCCGTGCGCCTGCTGGACTTCAATATCGGCAAGTTGATGGAACTGGCCAAGGCCGGCGGCTATTACGACAACACGATTTTTGTGTTCTTCGGCGACCACAACACCCGCATCAGCCAGATCCCGCACATGCCGCCGGCGTTCGAACTGCTGGGGCTGGAGAGCAACCATGTGCCGATGCTGATTCACGCGCCGGGGCTGCTCAAACCCAGGGTTGTCGATGAAGCCGTGGGGCTGACGGATCTGTTGCCGACGGTCGCGGGAATGGCCGGCATCCCGTTCAGCAACGGTGCGATGGGCCGCGATATTCAGCAAGCGACGCCAGAAGGCGAGCGCGTGGTGCCGCTGGTATTGCGCGAAGGCACGTTCCCGTTGATTGGCGGCGTGACCCGGCATCACCTGCTGCAAATGCAACACGATGGCAGCGCACCGACCCTGCATGACCTGCGCTCGTCAACGCCGCTGGACAACGTCGCCGAGCAGCACCCGCAAGAGTTTCAGCGGCTGGTGGAATTGACGCGTGGGCTGCACGAAAGTGCGCGGTTGATGTTGTACCGCAATGTGCGCTGAGCCTGGAACTGGCGCGGGGGAAAGTCGCGGACTAGAGTTGCTTCTCTCCGGTCCCGTCGAGCATCCGCCAATGAACAAGACAGAGGGCAGCCAATATCAGTACCGGTGAGACCTACAAGAGCGCGGTGAAGATGACCTTCGCCAAAGGTGCGTCACTGGACGAACCGGCGCGGTTGTTCAATGCCAGCCTGGCGAAGAAAGCCTCACCCGGCCCCTCTCCCAGAGGGAGAGGGGACTGACCGAGTGAATACAAAATCTGAAAGACCCACACATCGGCTCGCTTTCCCCTCGCCCCCTGGGAGAGACGGCTGGGGTGAGGGGGTAAATCCAACTGCACCCACAAATCCCAACCCTCAAACCAACGTACTCGGCGGCGCGCCCAACAACCCCGTCAACGTATTCATGATCGCCTGCTGCCTTGCGCGGTCCGCCAGATACACCGCCTGCGCCGCCGCCACATCCGCCTGGCAATGCGGGCACGTTACCTCCTGCGGATAAATGTATTGCAGGCAACTGCGGCACAGGCTGAGCTGTACCGGTATCCGTCCTTCCTCCGGCGATTGCCGGCCCTGATTGATCCACGCCAGTTTGATCACCTGACCGCTGTCGCTGACGCTACTGACCTTTTCCCCGGTGTCGATGCGCTCGGTGATCAGGTCGAAACGGCCGACGGCAAACGACTGCTGTGCGGCGTCCTCGACCTTGACGATGCGTTCGCGCAATCCGCGTTTTTCCAGCTCCAGCGTGCGGTAGTGGCAGTAGGGATTGTTGCCGGGTTTGCCCAACAGCGAGTGCGACGTCCAAGTGCAGCCGCCGCGACAGACGTCGTTGTAATAACAACTGCGGCAATAACCCCACATGTCATCGACCGAACGCAGACGCCCGAAGTGCATGCCTTCGCTGTAATGCCAGATGTCATGCAGGCTCATATTGCGCACGTTGCCACCGGAGAAGCCGACCGTGGCCAGCGACGGACAGCCTTTCACTGTGCCGTCCGCCTCCAGCGCCAGCACCGTTTGCCCGGCTGCGCAACCACTCCAGTGCACGCGCTCGTCACCGAAACCGCGCCAGATATGTTCATAGGGGCCGTAGTAGCCGATGTTGTTGCCAACGTTCATCAACAGGCCGCGATCCACGCCTTCGCGATACAGCCGCGCGAGCAACGGCATCACCTCCAGTAGCTGATACGGCTGCAGCAGCAGTTCCGGATGGTCGACGGCATTGCCCATTGCGACGGTGATCTGGATCTGCCAATGGGTCGCGCCGAGTTCGATGATGGTGTCCATCAGTTCGGGCAAATCGGGCAGGGTGGCCGCGCCGATCTGGGTGTTGACGCTCACGGCCAGACCCAGGGCTTTGGCCCGGCGCAGGGTGTCCACCGCTTTGTCGAACGAGCCTGGCACATTGCGCACGGCATCGTGCAACGGCGCGAGGCCGTCGAGGGAAATGCCCACGCCATTGAGGCCGGCGTCGACCGCGGCCTGCATTTTCGCCGGGGTGAGATTGCGCCCGCCGGTCTGAATCGCGCAGTACATGCCGTGGTCGTGAATTGCCCGGATCAACTGCGTCCAGTCCTTGCGCAGATAGGCTTCGCCGCCGATCAGGGTGATCTCGCGGGTGCCCAGCTCGGCCAGTGCGTCGATCACCTCCAGGCATTCGCGGGTATTGAGTTCGTCAGGTCGGCGATGCCCCGCGCGGGAGCCGCAGTGCAGGCATTTGAGGTCGCAGGCCAGGGTGATTTCCCAGACCACGTGCACTGGCACGTAGCGCTTGAGATCGGTGTCGCTGAGGTAGCGGGCAGGGCGGGCGTCTGACATGGGAAATCCTTACGCACGTACTTGTGCGCGGCACGAATGGATTGACCTTGGTTGTCACAATTCCCGGGCGGAATCATCGCTGACCCCGCCCGGGCCTGACAGTTAGCGCGCTTCCAGGCGCGCGATTTCCGCGTTCAGTTGCTCGAGTGCACCACGCAAGACGTCCTCGTGGGCCAGTTGCTGCTCGGCTTGCCGGACCACGGACTTGAGTTGCGCCAGATCACCACTGGCCTGTGCCTGCTGCACCGCCACGGCATACAACGGCAGGTACGGATGCGGTACCGGTTGCGGCTCGACCGTCGGCGCCTGGTGCACGGCGACATGTTTCATCTCGTGCCACTGGCCCTGTTCTTCATAGCGATAATCGACAAAACCGCTGGCCCAGTCGCCGGCCAGAATGCCTTTGAGGTGGAAGGTCTGGGCGATCTGGCTGAGCGGGCCGCTCGGGCTGCCGTCGAGGGTGAGGATGATGTGGTTTTCGACTTTCGACGTCAGCTTGGCCTCGGAATAACTGCCCCAGACCCGCGCACGAAAATTGACGGTGGGCCAGGTGGCCTGAAAGACACTGGCAATCCCGCTGACTTTTTTGTGCACGGTATCGACCAACAGATCGAGGGTCAGAACCGGGGCGCCAAGCATTGAATTGCTGACATTGAGG
>NZ_QAIU01000012.1:0-2970 GCF_003061205.1 Pseudomonas sp. HMWF006 | reverse complement strand
CGCTCAGGGTGATTACGCACCGTTACTGAAGCTGATTCCATATGCCGGCCTGATCGGCATCGAATGCTCGCGGGTCGGCGATGATCTGCTGTTCAAGCTGCCAGCGAACAAGGACAACATTGGTAACCCTTTACTGCCGGCGATCCACGGCGGGGTGATTGCCGGGTTCATGGAGCTGGCTGCCGCCCTGCATCTGTTGATCTTCACCGGCGCACCGGGTGTACCGAAGATTATCGACTTCTCCCTTGATTATCTGCGGGGCGGGCAGTTTCGCGACACCTGGGCCAAGTGTCAGGTCTGCCGCCAGGGGCGACGCGTCGCCAACGTTGCCGTGACCGCCTGGCAAAGTACCGAAAGCGAGCCGATTGCCACCGCCCGCGCGCACTTCAAAATTGATGAGCCCTTGAAATCCTGAACGCTGCCCCCAACTCAGTGAACAACCCGCCGCCGACCATTCGGGTCGCGGCCAATGCCATCTGATTGGAGTTTGATGACCATGAGTGTGGAAACTCAAAAGGAAACCCTGGGCTTCCAGACCGAGGTAAAGCAGCTGCTGCACCTCATGATCCATTCGCTGTATTCCAACAAGGAAATCTTCCTTCGCGAATTGATCTCGAACGCCTCTGACGCTGTCGACAAGCTGCGCTTCGAAGCCCTGGCCAAGCCTGAGTTGCTCGAAGGTGGCGCTGACTTGAAAATCCGTGTGAGCTTCGACAAGGACGCCAAGACCGTCACGCTCGAAGACAACGGTATCGGCATGAACCGTGACGATGTGATCACCCACCTGGGGACCATCGCCAAATCGGGCACCGCCGATTTCATGAAGAATCTCTCGGGCGATCAGAAGAAGGATTCGCACCTGATCGGCCAGTTCGGTGTCGGCTTCTACTCCGCCTTCATCGTTGCCGACAAGGTTGACGTGTACAGCCGTCGCGCCGGCACCGCCGCCAGCGAAGGCGTGCACTGGTCGTCAAAAGGCGAGGGCGAGTTCGAAGTCGCCACTGTCGATAAGCCAGAGCGCGGTACCCGCATCGTCCTGCACCTGAAATCCGGTGAAGACGAGTTCGCCGATGGCTGGCGTCTGCGCAACATCATCAAGAAGTACTCCGACCACATCGCGCTGCCGATCGAGCTGCCGAAAGAAGTGGCCGCTGCCGAAGGCGAAGAGAAGCCTGAAGTTGAATGGGAAACCGTCAACCGCGCCAGCGCCCTGTGGACCCGTCCGCGCACTGAGGTGAAGGACGAGGAATACCAGGAGTTCTACAAGCACATCGCCCACGACTTCGAAAACCCGCTGGCCTGGAGCCACAACAAGGTCGAAGGCAAGCTCGAATACAGCTCGCTGCTGTACGTGCCGGCCCGTGCACCGTTCGACCTGTACCAGCGTGAAGCGCCGAAAGGCCTGAAGCTGTACGTGCAGCGTGTGTTCGTCATGGATCAGGCCGAGTCCTTCCTGCCGCTGTACCTGCGCTTCATCAAGGGTGTGGTCGACTCCAACGACCTGTCGCTGAACGTGTCGCGGGAAATCCTGCAGAAAGACCCGATCATCGACTCGATGAAAACCGCGCTGACCAAGCGCGTACTGGACATGCTGGAAAAACTGGCGAAAAACGAGCCTGAGCAATACAAGGGCTTCTGGAAGAACTTCGGTCAGGTCATGAAAGAAGGCCCGGCAGAAGATTTCGCCAACAAGGAAAAAATTGCCGGTTTGCTGCGTTTCGCATCGACCAATGGCGACGACGGCGAGCAGATCGTCGGTCTGGCCGACTACCTGGCCCGCGCCAAGGAAGGTCAGGACAAGATCTACTACCTCACCGGCGAAACCTACGCGCAGGTCAAGAACAGCCCGCACCTGGAAGTCTTCCGCAAGAAAGGCATCGAAGTGCTGCTGCTGACCGACCGCATCGACGAGTGGCTGATGAGCTACCTCAGCGAATTCGACGGCAAGACCTTCGTTGACGTGGCACGCGGTGATCTCGATCTGGGCAACCTGGACTCGGAAGAGGACAAGAAGGCCGCAGAAGAAGTCGCCAAGTCCAAAGAAGGTCTGGTCGAGCGCCTGAAAACCGCGCTGGGCGATTCCGTTGCCGAGGTTCGCGTGTCCCACCGTCTGACCGACTCGCCAGCCATTCTGGCCATTGGCGAACAGGACCTGGGCCTGCAAATGCGCCAGATCCTTGAAGCCAGCGGCCAGAAAGTGCCGGATTCGAAGCCGATCTTCGAATTCAACCCGAGCCACCCGCTGATCGAGAAACTCGACGGCGAGCAGAACGAAGGGCGTTTTGGCGACCTGTCGCACATCCTCTTCGATCAGGCCGCTCTGGCGGCTGGCGAGAGCTTGAAAGACCCGGCCGCTTACGTGACCCGTCTGAACAAGCTGCTGGTTGAGCTGTCAGCTTAATCACGTTGTAGAAAAACCCGCTTCGGCGGGTTTTTTCATTCTGGTGTTTAACATTCAGGAGTCAGAAATGAGCCAAGTCACTGTACGTTCTGTGGTCTATCAGCTTGATGGCCAGCCTTTTGAAGGTCGTCTGGCGTTTGACGCCGAGCACAAGGGCGCACGCCCGGGCCTGTTGATGGCGCCAAACTGGATGGGCGTCAGCGCTGGCGCGGAAGAAATCGCCAAGTCAGTTGCGGCCAAGGGCTACGTGGTGTTGATTGCCGACGTGTACGGTCAGGCCGTGCGTCCGCAAAACGCGGATCAGGCAGGCGCCGCGATGATGCCGCTGAAGGACGACCGCGCACTGCTGCGCAAGCGGATGCAGGCGGCGTTCGAGCAGTTGCAAAAGCAGGGCGAGGCGGCGGTCGATACCTCGAAACTGGCGGTGTTCGGTTTCTGCTTCGGCGGTTGCTGCGCACTGGATCTGGCGCGCACGGGCGTGCCGGTGAAGGCGGCGGTGTCGTTCCACGGTACGCTGGATTCGCCGAACCCGGCAGACGCGAAGAACATCAAGGGCTCGGTGCTGGTGC
>NZ_QAIU01000121.1:0-11246 GCF_003061205.1 Pseudomonas sp. HMWF006 | reverse complement strand
CGTCTGGCTCACGTTGAAGAGCTATTGCCGGAAATCTGCACCCTCGATTGCGGCACCCTGAACTTCGGCGATGGCGACACCATTTACGTGTCCACACCGGCACAACTGCGCGCCGGCGCCAAGCGCATCACCGAACTGGGGGTGAAGGCCGAGCTGGAGATTTTCGACACCGGGCACCTGTGGTTCGCCAAGCAGATGATCAAGGAAGGCCTGCTCGATAACCCACTGTTCCAGTTGTGCCTCGGCATCCCGTGGGGCGCGCCGGCGGATACCACCACCATGAAAGCCATGGTCGATAACCTGCCCGCCGATGCGGTGTGGGCCGGGTTTGGCATCGGCCGGATGCAGATGCCGATGGCCGCGCAAGCGGTGTTGCTCGGCGGCAACGTGCGGGTCGGTCTGGAAGACAACCTGTGGCTGGACAAGGGTGTGCTGGCGACCAACGGCCAACTGGTCGAACGCGCCACCGAGATCCTCAGCCGCCTTGGCGCCCGGGTGCTGACCCCGGCCGAAGGCCGCAAGAAAATGGGCCTGACCCAGCGCGGTTAATTGCCCCACCTCGAACCCTGTGGGAGCGAGCTTGCTCGCGAATGCGATGGATCTGCTGATGAAGATGCTGCGGATGTACCGCCCCCTTCGCGAGCAAGCTCGCTCCCACAGTTGATCGCCGAACTATTCAGGAAATCACCATGAGCTTTATCACCGACATCAAAACCTTCGCCGCCCTTGGCAGCGGTGTCATCGGCAGCGGCTGGGTTGCGCGCGCCCTCGCCCACGGCCTCGACGTGGTGGCCTGGGACCCGGCGCCTGGCGCTGAAGCCGCGCTGCGCAAACGCGTGGCCAATGCCTGGGGCGCGCTGGAGAAAAACGGCCTGGCGCCTGGCGCTTCGCAGGATCGTCTGCGCTTTGTCGCGACCATCGAGGAATGCGTGCGTGATGCCGACTTCATCCAGGAAAGCGCCCCGGAACGTCTGGAACTGAAACTCGAGCTGCACAGCAAAATCAGCGCGGCGGCCAAACCCAATGCCTTGATCGGTTCGAGCACTTCCGGCCTGTTGCCGAGCGAGTTCTACGAGAGTTCGACCCATCCTGAGCGCTGCGTGGTCGGCCACCCGTTCAACCCGGTTTACCTGTTGCCGCTGGTGGAAGTGGTCGGCGGCAAGAACACCGCGCCCGAAGCCGTGCAAGCGGCAATGACAGTCTACGAATCCCTCGGCATGCGCCCGCTGCACGTGCGCAAGGAAGTGCCGGGATTCATCGCTGACCGTCTGCTCGAAGCGCTGTGGCGTGAGGCACTGCACCTGGTCAACGATGGCGTGGCGACCACTGGCGAGATCGACGATGCAATCCGATTTGGCGCCGGTCTGCGCTGGTCGTTCATGGGTACCTTCCTGACTTACACCCTGGCCGGCGGTGACGCGGGTATGCGTCACTTCATGTCGCAATTCGGCCCGGCATTGCAGTTGCCGTGGACCTATCTGCCAGCACCGGAGCTGACCGACAAGCTGATCGACGATGTAGTCGATGGCACCAGTGATCAGTTGGGCCGGCACAGCATTTCGGCGCTGGAGCGCTATCGTGATGATTGTCTGCTGGCGGTGCTGGAGGCGGTGAAGAGCACCAAGGAAAAGCATGGGATGAGTTTTAGCGAGTGATGGGGCTGGCATGACATCGCGGCCCTCACCCTAGCCCTCTCCCGGAGGGAGAGGGGACTGACCGAGGTGTTCATGCGAGCTGCACCGACCTGAACTATCGCGCTGAACTCAAGTTTGAAAGCCCCCCCGGATCTGCTCCCTTTCCCCCTGGGGGAAGAGGGGACTGACCGCGGTGCTCATGCAAGCTAAGCCGACTTGCACCACCGAGCCGAACTCAAGTTTTGAAAGGCCCCCGATCTGCTCCCTTTTCCCCTGGGGAAGAGGGGACTGACCGAGGTGTTCATGCGAGCTAAGCCGACTTGCACCACCGAGCCGAACTCAAGTTTTGAAAGGCCCCCGGATCTGCTCCCTTTCCCCCTCTCCCCCCTGGGGGAGAGGGCTGGGGTGAGGGGGTAGCTCTTGATCTTAACGACTCGCCAACTACCGGAACCCAATCATGCCCACCCTCACCACCTACCAAACCACCATCATCCCCGACTGGGTCGACTACAACGGCCACCTGCGCGACGCCTTCTACCTGCTGATTTTCAGCTACGCGACCGACGCCCTGATGGACCGCCTCGGCATGGACAGCAACAACCGCGAAGCCAGCGGCCATTCACTGTTCACCCTCGAACTGCACCTCAACTACCTGCACGAAGTGAAGCTCGACGCCGAGGTCGAAGTGCGCACGCAAATCATCGGCCATGACAGCAAACGCCTGCACCTTTATCACAGCCTGCACCTGGTTGGCGGCGATCAGGAACTGGCCGGCAACGAACAGATGCTGCTGCACGTCGACCTCGCCGGCCCGCGCTCGGCACCGTTCACCCCGGACACCCTGAGCCGGCTGCAAGCCATCGTCGTCGAGCAACAAGACCTGCCCGCTCCCGCTTACATCGGCCGGGTCATCGCCCTGCCACCTGCCCGGTAAATCATCTATCGCAAGGAGCCGCCATGAACACCGCTGCCGCTGTTGCCGACTTCCGTACTTATCCGTTGATCAGCGCGCTCGGTGGCGTGCAGAACCTGGCGGATCGCGTTGCCATCGAATGGGCTGACGGCCGTTTCAGCCCGTTTCATCATGTCTGGTTGCGGGACAACTGCCCCTGCGAGCAGTGCGTCTACAGTGTTACCCGCGAGCAAGTGTTCGAGATCGTCGACGCCGCGCCGGACCTCACCCCCGCCAGTACCCACATCGACAGCGACGGCTGCCTGCGCATCGACTGGCAGGACGGCCACCGCAGCCGCTTCGACCCCGGGTGGCTGCGCGCGCACGCCTACGATGACGCGTCCCGGGCCGAACGTCTGGCCGCCAAGCCCAAAGCCTGCCTGTGGCGCAGCGATTTGCAGTTGCCGGTGTTCGACTACGCCGCGCTGATGAATGACAACAGCGCCCTGCTGCAATGGTTGATCGCGGTGCGCGACATCGGCCTGACCCAGGTGCGCGGTGTGCCCACCGACCCGGGCTCGCTGAAGCTGATCGCGCAGCGTATTTCGTTTATCCGCGAGAGCAATTTCGGCGTGCTGTTCAACGTGCAATCCAAGGCCGATGCCGACAGCAACGCCTACACCGCTTTCAACCTGCCATTGCACACGGACTTGCCGACTCGCGAGCTGCAACCGGGGCTGCAGTTTCTGCATTGCCTGGTGAATGACGCCGCGGGTGGCGAGAGTATTTTTGTCGATGGTTTTGCGATTGCCGACGCCTTGCGTCAGGAAGCGCCGCAGCTGTTTCACGCGCTGTGCGAAATCCCCGTGGAATTCCGCAACAAGGATCGCCACAGCGACTATCGCTGCCTGGCGCCGATCATTGCTCTGGATGCGTTGGGGCGGGTTGCGGAGATTCGCATGGCGAACTTTCTGCGCGGGGCATTCGATACATCGGTGGAGCAGATGCCGCTGCTGTATCGCGCCTATCGACGCTTGATCGCGATGACCCGCGAGCCACGGTTTCGGCTGATGCAGCGGCTTAATCCAGGGGAGCTGTGGTGCTTCGATAACCGCCGCACGCTGCATGCGCGCAATGCGTTTGACCCGGCCACCGGGGCGCGGCATTTCCAGGGTTGCTATGTCGATCGGGATGAGTTGTTGTCGCGCATTCTGGTGTTGCAAAGGTAAACCGCGTCATCGTTCATCGCGGGCAAGCCCGCTCCCACAGGGTCGGCGCCGACAACAGATCAGTGACAAGGCCCAAAACCTGTGGGAGCTGGCTTGCCAGCGATGGCGTCAGCAAAAACAACGCGAACATCTCTGATTCACAGACCAAAAAAAGCCCCGATACAAGCCGTGACAGGATCGGGGCAGAGGGTACTGTTGAGGAGCTGCCAGCCGAGGGTGACCAAACCGTCTGTAGCGAGCTTGCGCCAGTTTGCCCACTCCCCTTGGCACTGAGTTAGCCGAAAACGACCTGTTCATAGCCGTCGCAGCCACTGCGACAAATCGCCCTTGCCGTGCTCCGGCATGGCTACCAGAATCGAGCCACGACCTCCGTTACCGAAGAAGGATGCGCGTCATGATGTATGCCGATTTGATCGATCAGGAAGATTTGCTGGGCCAGCTCAAGGCGTTGGGTATTCAAGTACCCAGTGGCACTACCGCCGATCAGGCTTGCGAGTGCGCGGTGCGCGGTCTGGATAACGTTCGCGCCTTTGAACTGCGCAAGATGGTCAAGGACATGTACACCAGCGGCGCCAGTATCCAGCCTGCGGTGCGCCAGGCAATCGACAAGCAGTTGTTGCCGGCATTGGCGGATTACCAGCAAAGCCATAGCGCCTGACAGGCCGCCATCGCTGGCAAGCCAGCTCCCACAGGGCTGTTCGGTGTGATCAAGATATCTGTATCACCAAAGAACCTGTGGGAGCTGGCTTGCCAGCGATAGGGGCGACCCGGTCTACAGCCTCACACTGGCAAATGTCGACTCATTACGCGCCTGACTCAACGCCGACATCGGCCCCGACAGCGGCGACATCACGATTGCCTGCGGCAGCGGCATCATCGCCACTTGCTGGGTGGTGTTGGAGCCTACGCGTTCGTCACGCGGCGGAATGCCGAAGTATTCGCGGTAGCACTTGGAGAAGTGCGGCGTCGACACGAAACCACACACCGAAGCCACTTCGATGATCGACATCGGCGTCTGCTTGAGCAACTGCCGCGCGCGGATCAGGCGCAGCTTGAGGTAGTAGCGCGACGGCGAGCAGTGCAGGTATTTCTGGAACAGGCGCTCCAGCTGTCGACGCGACACGGCGACATACACCGCCAGTTCGTCGAGGTCGATCGGCTCTTCCAGATTGGCTTCCATCAGCGCGACGATTTCCTGCAGCTTCGGCTGGTTGGTGCCGAGCATGTGCTTGAGCGGCACACGCTGGTGATCCTGTTCGTTGCGGATGCGTTCGTAGACAAACATTTCCGAGATCGCGGCGGACAGCTCACGGCCGTGATCGCGGCTGATCAGGTGCAACATCATGTCCAGTGGCGCAGTACCGCCAGAGCTGGTGAAGCGGTTACGGTCGAGGGTGAACAAGCGAGTGCTCATCGCCACGCGCGGGAAAGCTTCCTGCATCGCCGCCAGACATTCCCAGTGCACGCTGCAATCAAAACCGTCGAGCAGGCCGGCGCAGGCCAGAGCCCAACTGCCGGTGCACACGGCGCCGAGACGCTTGGACTGGCGCGCCTGGCTTTGCAACCACGACACATGCTCACGGGTCACGGTGCGTTGAATGCCGATCCCGCCGCAGACAATCACGGTGTCCAGCGGTGGCGCTTTGTGCATGGAGGCATCGGGGGTGATTTGCAGACCGTCACTGGCCCACACCTGACCACCATCGACGGTGAGGGTGCTCCAGCGATACAGCTCGCGACCGGACAATTGGTTGGCCATGCGTAGCGGCTCTACCGCAGAGGCCAGGGAAATCAGCGTGAAATTGTCCAGCAGCAGAAAGCCGATGGATTGAGGCGCACGGTTCTGGGGTTGAGCCCCGGAGTTGAACGACGTCATCGCGGTATCTCCTCACACAAAGCGGGTGATGGCCTCAGGCGGAGGCTCTTGTTATTGCCAGCGTTCTCGCGTGGGAGACGGGCTTTGTTATGACAGAGCAATTGCCATGCCTAAAATTGAATGGCTGTTCAATAACTCCTGAAAACGACGTCGCGACGTGTCTATTCAAGACGTCCGACGAAAGGTGTTTCGAAGTGCCATTAGTGTCGCTGAGCGCCCTGCCCCGAGGCGTGTGAGCAAATCGGTAGCACTTGTGGGAACGGGCCTGCGCGCAGTTTACGGTGAGTGTCACCGCAGGCACGGGTGACGGACGGTAGGTGGTGCAAATGGCGCACTGTGGCTGGGAAAGACTCTTATCTGATTGCGACGCGCTAAAAGGTGGCGCCTGCGGTTATGTGTGTTCCGTTAGCGAGCAGTTTTGACTGGTCTGACGCCTTCGCGAGCAAGCTCGCTCCCACATTTGGAATGCGTTCTCCTGTGGGAGCGAGCTTGCTCGCGAAGAATTCACCTCGGTGGCGCTGACTTAGCACTCAACCGCGCTGACCGCCAGCCCACCCCGCGACGTCTCTTTATATTTGTCATGCATGTCGGCACCGGTATCACGCATGGTGCGGATCACCCGGTCCAGCGAGATAAAGTGCTGACCGTCCCCACGCAGCGCCATCTGCGCCGCGTTGATCGCCTTCACCGCCGCAATCGCATTGCGCTCGATGCACGGCACCTGCACCAGCCCGCCGACCGGATCGCAGGTCAGCCCGAGGTTATGCTCCAGGCCAATCTCCGCCGCGTTGCACAGTTGCTCCGGCGTCGCGCCCAAAATCTCCGCCAGCCCCGCCGCCGCCATTGCGCAGGCCGAACCGACCTCGCCCTGGCAGCCGACTTCGGCACCGGAGATCGAGGCGTTCTTCTTGCACAGAATGCCCACCGCCGCCGCGCTCAGAAAGTAGTCGACGACGTTGGCGTCAGTCACCGCTTCACTGAACTTCATAAAGTAGTGCAACACCGCCGGGATGATCCCCGCTGCACCATTGGTCGGCGCCGTGACCATGCGCCCACCGGCTGCGTTCTCTTCATTGACCGCGAGGGCAAACAGGTTGACCCATTCCATGGCGCTGAGGGTCGAGCCGATCACGTTGGGCTTGTTCAGTTCCTGCAGGCTGCGATGCAACTTCGCCGCGCGCCGGCGCACATTCAGACCACCGGGGAGGATGCCTTCGTGCTTGAGGCCCTGCTCGACGCAATCCTGCATCGCCCGCCACAGTTTCATCAGCCCGGCGCGAATTTCCTCTTCGCTGCGCCAGACCTTTTCGTTGGCCATCATCAGTTCAGCGACGCGCAGGTTGTTCTGTTTGCACAGTTCCAGCAGCTCGACCGCGCTGGAAAAGTCATACGGCAATTCGGTGCGATCCAGATCGACCACACCGCTGGAGGCCTGCGCCTGATCCACCACAAAACCGCCACCGACCGAATAGTAGGTGTCGCGATGAATATCCCCGTGATCGCCTTCGGCAATCAGGGTCATCGCGTTGGGGTGGAACGGCAGATTCTCGTCGATCAGGCGCATGTCGCGCGCCCAGACAAACGGCACCGACAAGCGCCCATCCAATAACAGGGTGTGGGTTTCACGCAGGGCCTGGATGCGCGGGCCGATCTGCGACGGGTCGATTGCGTCCGGCCACTCGCCCATCAGGCCCATGATCACCGCGTTGTCGCTGCCATGCCCGATACCGGTGGCCGACAGCGAACCGAACAGTTGCACTTCTATACGACGCACCTGTTCCAGCAGGTGTTTGTCCCTGAGCGACTCGACGAACAACGCCGCGGCGCGCATCGGCCCGACGGTGTGGGAACTGGACGGGCCGATGCCGATTTTGAACAAGTCGAAAACGCTGATAGCCATTGCTGCAGAGCTCCTGAGGATGCCGTTCCCGGGCTTGAAGCGCCCGCTGGCGGAGCTGCTACGCTCAAGCTGCGATCCGCCGGAATGCCCGCATCATCAGGCTTTTGTCGGGGCGCACGGCGTCTGACACCGACGCACTCATGCCCACCAACGCCGTGCCGCTTTCGTCCCCGGTTTTCGCCGTTTTTATGCGGTTCAGATGGCCAAACGGGGCTGAAAAAAGCTGTAAACGACGTCACTGACACTGGATGCGACCATCCCTGTACTGGATACGACCCACCCTGTAGGCGTCAGATTTTCACTGGTACATGATCGTTATGACTCGATTGCAAGGCGCCGTGGTAGAGCTGTCTCCAGAACGCCATCCAACCGCAACCTATAAGTGCGGTGGTCCAGTCGGAACACTGCCAAAAAAAACACCAAGGAGTCCATCCATGAAAGGTTCCCCGTCGTTGTTGTTGGCCGCCATGCTGAGTCTGCCGTTACTGGCTCAAGCCGCAGAACCGGCGCAGTGCAGTACCGTTAACTTCTCCGATGTCGGCTGGACCGACATCACCGCGACTACCGCGACCACCAGCGTCGTGCTCAACGCCCTCGGCTACAAGACCAAGACCACCATGATCTCCGTGCCCGTGACCTACAAGTCGCTGGCCGACGGCAAGAACATGGACGTGTTCCTGGGTAACTGGATGCCGACCATGGAAAACGACATCAAGGCCTACCGCGATGCCGGCACCGTGGAAACCGTGCGCACCAACCTGAAGGGCGCCAAGTACACCCTCGCCGTTCCTCAGGCGCTGTATGACAAGGGTCTGCACGACTTCGCCGACATCGCCAAATTCAAGAAAGAACTCGACGGCAAGATTTACGGCATCGAGCCAGGTAACGACGGCAACCGTCTGATCCAGAGCATGATCGACAAGAACGCCTTCGGCCTGAAGGACGCCGGCTTCAAGGTCGTGGAATCGTCCGAAGCGGGGATGCTCTCGCAGGTCGACCGGGCGCAGAAACGCGACACCGCCGTGGTCTTCCTCGGCTGGGCACCGCACCCGATGAACAAGCGCTTCAAGATTCAATACCTGACCGGTGGCGACGATTTCTTCGGCCCCGATTTCGGTGCAGCGACCGTGGCGACCAACACCCGCAAGGGCTACGCCGAGGAATGCAGCAACGTCGGCCAGTTGCTGAAGAACCTGGAGTTCACCGTCGACATGGAAAGTGAACTGATGGGCAACATCCTCGACGACAAGATGAAGCCTGACGCGGCTGCCAAGGCCTGGCTGAAGAAGAATCCACAGGTGCTCGATACCTGGCTCGCTGGCGTGACCACCATTGACGGTAAACCTGGCCTGGAGGCCGTGAAAGCCAAACTGCAGTAATCGCTTATGCCGGACGGCGTAAGCCGTCCGGGCTGTTTATTTCCTTGCATGCGGACGTTCACTACCATGCTGATTGATCAGAAAATCCCTTTAGGCCAGTACATCGCGGGCTTCGTTGAATGGTTGACGCAACACGGCGCCAGCACCTTCGACGCAATCGCCGTGACCCTGGAAACGATGATCCACGGCGTGACGTTTGCGCTGACCTGGTTCAATCCCTTCGTCTTGATCGGCCTCATTGCATTGCTCGCGCATTTCATCCAGCGCAAATGGGGACTGACTGCTTTTGTAATCGCCTCGTTCCTGCTGATCCTCAACCTGGGGTACTGGCAGGAAACCATGGAAACCCTCGCCCAGGTCATGTTCGCGACCCTGGTCTGCGTGGTCATCGGCGTGCCGTTGGGCATCGTCGCCGCGCACAAACCGATGTTCTACACGTTGATGCGTCCGGTACTCGATCTGATGCAGACCGTACCGACCTTCGTTTACCTCATTCCTACTCTGACCCTCTTCGGGCTGGGTGTGGTGCCGGGCCTGATCTCCACAGTGGTGTTCGCCATCGCTGCGCCGATCCGCCTGACCTACCTGGGCATCCGCGATGTCCCGCAAGAACTGATGGACGCCGGCAAGGCCTTCGGCTGCTCGCGTCGCCAATTGCTTTCACGGATCGAACTGCCTCACGCCATGCCGAGCATCGCGGCCGGCATCACCCAGTGCATCATGCTGTCGCTGTCGATGGTGGTGATCGCGGCACTGGTGGGCGCCGACGGACTCGGCAAACCGGTGGTCAACGCACTGAACACTGCTGATATCGCCCTGGGCTTCGAAGCGGGCCTGGCGATCGTACTGCTGGCGATCATGCTCGACCGTATCTGCAAACAACCCGACGCCAAAGTAGGGGGTGACGCATGAGCATAATTCGCTTCGAAGACGTCGACGTAATCTTCTCCAAGGATCCGCGCGAGGCGCTCAAGCTGCTGGATCAGGGCATGACCCGCAACGAGATCCTGAAAAAGACCGGACAGATTGTCGGTGTGGAAAAAGCCACGCTGGACATCAACAAGGGCGAGATCTGCGTGCTGATGGGCCTGTCCGGCTCCGGCAAGTCGAGCCTGCTGCGCTGCATCAACGGCCTCAACACCGTGAGCCGCGGCAAGCTGTTCGTCGAGCATGAAAACCGCCAGATCGACATCGCCTCCTGCACCCCGGCCGAGCTGAAAATGATGCGCACCAAACGCATCGCCATGGTGTTCCAGAAGTTCGCCCTGATGCCGTGGCTGACGGTGCGCGAGAACATCAGTTTCGGACTGGAAATGCAGGGTCGCCCGGAGAAGGAACGCAAGAAGCTCGTCGATGAAAAGCTCGAACTGGTTGGCCTGACCCAATGGCGCAACAAGAAGCCTGACGAACTCTCCGGCGGTATGCAGCAGCGCGTAGGCCTGGCCCGGGCACTGGCGATGGACGCCGATATCCTGCTGATGGACGAACCGTTCTCGGCACTCGACCCGCTGATCCGTCAGGGTCTGCAGGATGAACTGCTGGAACTGCAACGCAAGCTGAGCAAGACCATCGTGTTCGTCAGCCATGACCTTGATGAAGCGCTGAAACTCGGTAGCCGCATCGCGATCATGAAAGACGGCCGGATCATCCAGTACAGCGTGCCGGAAGAGATCGTGCTGAACCCGGCGGACGACTACGTGCGCACCTTCGTTGCCCACACCAACCCGCTCAACGTGCTCTGCGGCCGCAGCCTGATGCGCACCCTGGACAACTGCAAACGCATCAACGGTTCGGTGTGCCTCGATCCGGGCGGCGATTCGTGGCTGGACCTGGCCGAAGGCAACACCATCAAAGGCGCGCGGCAGAACGGTTCGGTGCTGAACCTGCAGAACTGGGCACCGGGCCAAGCCGTGGAGGCTCTGGAGCGCAAGCCGACGCTGGTGGATTCGAACATCGGTATGCGTGACGCGCTGCAGATTCGCTACCAGACCGGCAACAAACTGGTGCTGCACGACAACAACCATGTGGTGGGGATCTTGGGCGACAGTGAGTTGTATCACGCGTTGCTGGGCAAGAACCTCGGTTAAGGCAGGGATAAAAAAAGGGATCGCGGTGAGCGATCCCTTTTTTATTGGGTCAGGGAAAAGCCCCCTCACCCTAGCCCTCTCCCAAAGGGAGAGGGGACCGACCGGGGGATGCTGCAGATCTACACCGACCTGATCTTGCTTCACCGAATCCATAATCGACTCGATCTTTCAGGTCGATGTACAACGCCAGACACCTCGGTCAGCTCCATCTCCCTACGGGCGGTCCGACGTTTCGGGAGGGTTGGGGTG
>NZ_QAIU01000120.1:0-8293 GCF_003061205.1 Pseudomonas sp. HMWF006 | reverse complement strand
CAGGTTTCTCCTTTGGCGGGCACGTATTTGGCGATGGCTTCATAGGCGAATCCCGGCGGCAGATCTGCCGTGAAGGTGAAGCTGTCGGGCGGACTCGCCACACAACCGACCAACATCCCCATGCAGGCCACCCACCCGGCTTGTCGAAAAAATCGTTTCACTGCGCTGCGCCTCCACCCATCGTGTTCACCCAATGGCTCACCCGTTCGAAATGCTCCAGCGGTGTTTCCCCCGGACGCACTTGCCACTGCGCATCGACCCCACGAGCAGGCATTCGCACGCTGTGGATCAGCAGAAACGCCAGCTGCTGCGGTGTCTGCCAACCCCACTCATCTGCCTGCTCGAGACGTTCACGCAGCCAGATTTCCGGGGGTTGTGTTCGCGCGAGGTCGGCGTAGGCCTGTTCGTGTTCGGCCAGCAGGAAACGGTGAGCGTTGAGCTGGCGAATCTCGCGGGTTTGCTCCGCAGGTGCGGGTGCTTGCAGCCACGGCGGGGACTCCGGCACTGGGTAGCGGCCGGGCGTCGGGTTGTCGCTGCTCTCCCATTGCGTGCCCTGCCAGTAACACACGCTGAGCGTCGGGCCGAGGTAGGCCGGTATGGCTTCGGAGGGCAGATGCGCCAGTGTCCGGCTCAGCACGCGGTTGTCGTGAAAGCGGTACAGCGCCTGATGCGGGCGGGCGCCGATGATCAGTCGTTGCTGCCAGTGTTCGACCCAAGCGCACAGGCAGGCTTGAGGCAGGCTGAACAGCCATCCCCAGTTGTCCTCCGGACGGGCGAGCAGCGGCGCGATGCGTTTGTCGTCATACCGTTCAAGGGCGAAAACAAACGGCCCGTTATCCGCCAGTTCGGCGACGGGCGTGTCCTTGTAGAGGATGCGGTAGTGCTCGAAGTCGCTGGTTTGCAGTAACCACTGACGGATTTCCCGTTGCTGTGGTTGTGAGTCGAGCAGCAGATACAGGCCATGCCCTGAAGCGAATTGGCGGGTCATCCACTGGCGCGCAAAGGCTTCGCTCATGCGGCGTTCTCCCGTGGCTGGCAGATGCCCTCGCGGCAGGCTTCACACAGCGGGCAGAAGGTCGCGCCCATGGCATGGCTGGCGTTCATCAGCGCGCGTTGCGTGGACGCCAGCACGGCGGGCAATGGCGCTGGCGCCGCCAGGTCGTCGACGCCATCGGGCATCGCGGCCCGCGCCGGCGCAACCGCTATGGGGCTGCCGCCGACCTGGATCGCACTGCTGCTGAAAATGCCGCCGTGACCGATCACCAGGTGCTCGCCGCCGACGGTGATGCTGATACTTTTGCCGGCGTTGAGTACCAGATGATCGCCGGCGTTGAGGTGGATTTGCCGACCGGCCTCGATCGCCTGCAACTGATCGACCCGGCTGTGGCTGTCACCGCTGACGTGCAAGTGGTCGCTGGCGTGGAGCCGGGTTTTGCGGTCGCCGTGCACGGTGCGCTGTTCTTCGGCCTGCAACACGCTGATGCTGTTGCCCTTGATGGTCTCGTGGCGCTCGTTGCCGACGTCCAGACGGCTGTCGTTTTCCACCTTGTGCTCGAGGTCGCGCTGGGCGCGCAGGTAAATCAGTTCGCGGCCGGCACGATCTTCCACGTGCAATTCGTTGAAGCCGCCGTTGTCCGGTGAACTGCGTGAGCGAAACACACTGCGGGTCTTGTGTTCCGGCAATTCATAGGGTGCGGGGTTGGCGCTGTTGATCAGGCAGCCGCTGACGACCGGGTGGTCCGGGTCGCCCTCAAGAAAGCTGACCAGCACTTCCATGCCGACCCGCGGCAGCATCACGCTGCCATGGGCGTTGCCGGCCCAGTTAGAGGCCAGCCGCAGCCAGCAACTGCTGTGGTCGTCGTGGTTGCCTTCGCGATCCCAGTAGAACTGGACCTTGACCCGACCATACGCATCGCAATGAATCTCTTCGTTGACGGGACCGCTGACCACAGCGGTCTGGCTACCGAAGATGCGTGGCTTCACGAATGATTGCGGCGGGCGGTAGATCACGTCCCATGGCGTGGCGACAAAGTCGTTGCGGTAGCCTTCAACGAAGCCGTCGGCAGCGCCGGCGCTGGCCTCGCCCAGCGTTTCTTCCAGCACCGCTGATTGTTTTCCGCGGTGGTTGACTGCGGTCAGCAGCCACAGTCCATTGTTTTCCTCGCAGGCATGCTCGGTGATCGACAGGAAATGGCCGGACACCAGGCTGGTCTGATCGCTGTGGCCACAGCCCTGCAAGTAGTCGGCGCGATGACTTTCGAGGGCGCGGTGGGTCAGTTGCTTGCCCCGTGCGCCGTCGCTGAAGCGCCCCGGATAGCGATAATCCTCAAGCGCCGGCCGCGGCGTGTTGCTGTCGGGCCGATGGGTCGCCTCCAGCAGAAAGCGCGTCTTGCGAAAATCATGATCGCGGCGCACGGTCGCCGTCGGGCGGGTTTCCACCCGTACCTGCCATTGTTGGATTGCCGGCGTTTCGGCAACCATGCCGTTGTCCTGGCGGTAGGGCGTCGGGCGGTCCAGACGGGGGAAGACCGTCTGGTCGTCGCCCAGCACCAGCAAGTGTTTCTCCCGGCTGTGCTCGAAGTGGTAGTGAATGCCTTCTTCCTGACACAGACGCTGGATGAAGTGCAGATCCGACTCCTTCTGCACGCAGTATTCGCGCGGCGGATAGTCGGCACCGAGATGAAACCGGTGCAGGTCACGTTGAATACCGTTGTCCGCGAGAATCCGGGTGATGATCTGTGGCACGGTCATCTGCTGGAATATTCGCTGATTGCAACGATGCTGCAGATACGCCAGGCGCGGAACCAGTGTCAGGCTGTAGCGCGTCAGGCGTTTGCCGCTGTCGCCACGGGCGACGCGATTGATCACGCCGTGGATGCCATGGCCTTCGAGGTCGAACGCCAGGAACGCCTGCTGGTGCATGAGGCTTTCAAGGCGCAGATTCGCTCGTTCGCTGACCAGCTCGACCTCGAAGGTGTAGGGCTGGCTGATCGATTCGTGACCGCTGAAGGAGAGGACTTGCAGGTCGTGTTTAACGTCGTTGAGCGAGAGGCTGAAGCGGGCATGGGTGGTCGACATCCTTTATTCCTTGTCCTGTGACGGGGCACAGGCTCTCGGACGTCGATGCAACGATTGCGCGCAGACCTTCCTTGGTCTTGCGCGCAACGAACGTTCCGGAGCCAGTTGCGTGCAACGCTAACAAGGCCGCCGAAGAATTGATGTCAGACGCTTCCCAAATTGCAGTTACACATTCAACCGGCACGCGGAAATCCAGGATTTTCAGTTGAAGGTGATGTGGAAATACGCCAACTGCGGATCCCGCCCCATCGGCGGAACCCGCGAGACAAATATGCCCTGTACCCGCCCCAGTTCCGGCAGCTCCAGCGCGCACAGGCCATCGACGAATTCGGTTGGCTCCACGCTGTTCAGCTCGACGCTGAACGGCATGCGTTCGCTGTAGCGCATTTTTGCCGAGGGGTTTTCCTCAAGTTGCCCGATATGGACTTGCAGGGTGCTGCCGTCGGGCAGGTGCAGGGTGCCGATGCGCCCCAGCAAGGCCTGGAAATGTTGGCTTTGAACCGATTGCAGCATGGTTGTGCTCCGGCAAGGTAGGAAACCGGGGGAGGTGGTCCCCCGGCGGTCGATCAGTTACGCGAAGGAAAGATGCCGTTCAGCGCAATGCTGAAATTGAGCACCAGATACGGGTTCATGATGGGCAGCGGCAAGCCGTTACCGGCCGGCGAGATGGTGCCAGTGATAGTGGTCGCGGCGCCTTTGAGAGGAACGGCTGAGGCGCCCTGGGCATCGGAAAAGATATTCGCCAGACCCGGCCCGGTGCCCGATGCACCGATATAGGCATTGGTCGCGCTGGGGGTGCCGAGCGGATTGCTGGCCGGGTTGGCCAGTTGCACCGTGGTGGTGGCGGTGAGGCCGGCCAGGGTGTGGGTATGAGCGGGCAGGTTGCTGAGGGTCGGGATGACTTGTTCGGTGCCGGAGGTTTCTCCCATGATCCGTGTTGTCAGCCCCCCACCGGAGCCTTGGCAGACCGGCATGCGGCTCTGCAGGTTGGGCAGGCCGAAGTTGGTGGTGCCGTTGCCTCCGTAGGTGGTGCCCAGCAATGCGAACAGTGCCTGATTCTGTTGGATTGCGATGATCTGACCGTTGCACAAGGCCCAGCCGGAGGGCGCAAAGTTGAAGGCAAACGTCATAACCGTGCCCATGTAAACGTCCATAAAGTCCTCATCCTTCTGATTGGTGGTCGGCGGGCCGCAAGTGAATTCAGGCTGCTGCAATTGCCTTGGCACTTCGTGGCCAGGTCACGCCACGCCAGAGCGTAGACCGGGATTGGCAAGGTTGCCGGATGTCGTGAAAACGCCGGCCGGCATCGACGGCTCTCCTGCGCCTGACCTAAAGTGACGGGCAGGATTTGGCACCCATATCCGTGGTGACGCAGTACAGCGAGAGGAAGCAATGGCGCTCAACAGAGTAACGCCGGTGGGTGACACGCAGGATCCACACGCAACCCCGGGCTCATGGTTTGGCCGTTTGCGCCTGCTTCGCTGGGCCAGAGAACACTGGCTGTTGCCCATCCTGCTGCTGGCGGCGGCCGTGCGTTTTTACGATCTGAGCGCTGCGGCGATCTGGGGCGATGAAGGGTCCAGCCTGTTGCTGGCGCGTTACTCGTTGGGCGAAATCTGGCACCACGCCGGGCGCGATGTGCATCCGCCGCTGTACTTCATGTTGCTGCACGGCTGGATTGAGCTGTTCGGTGACGGCATCTTCGCGATCCGCTGTCTCAGCGCACTGGCGGGCATTGCTGCAGTGGGGCTGGGCATCCGTCTGGTGGATCAACTGGCCACGCGCCGCGCCGCGATCTTCGCCGGGGTGTTGCTGGCGCTGTTGCCGACGGCAGTGCGCTACAGCCAGGAAGTGCGCATGTACTCACTGCTCGGGTTGTTGCTGATCGCGGCCATGCTGGCGCTGATCTACTGGATCAGGCGGCCGCAACGGCATCGCTATCTGGTGGTGTATGCGTTGTTGATGACGGCGGCGTTCTACACTCACTACTTCGCCGTGCTCGCGGCGCTGTGCCACTGGATTTATCTGGGGGTGATCCGCCTGCAGCGCGGCTACCGTTTTCGCCACATTCAGCGCGCCGACTGGTGGCTGGCCAATCTGGCCATCGTTGTGTTGTACCTGCCCTGGCTGCCCAACGTGTTCGACCTGCTGCAACATATGGAGCAGCTCAAGACCGGCGGCGATGTCGGCTGGGAAGACCCGGTCACCCTGGCATCGCTGCCTTCGATGATCTGGGCGTGGCTGACCCAGGATGATGGCGATGCTCGCTCGCTGTTGATCTTCAGCGCCTTGCCGCTGGCGTTGCTGCTGTTGGTTGCGGTGGCCGTGATGCGTGATCGCAGCGTGTCCCGTGGCAGTGTCCTGCTGGCGTTGTACACCGGCCTGCCCCTGCTGCTGGTGTTCGCGGTGTCATTTATCACCCCGGTGTTCATCGAGCGCTACCTGACCGCTTACGCAATGGGTTTGCCGATGCTGGCCGGGATGGCCATCGACCGCGTGTACAGTCGCATGCGGCTGTTGGCGCTGGCAGTGCTGGTGGCGCTGATCGGGGTCGAAATGGTCGGGGTGAACACAAACGCCACGGTGGACCGCAATGACCAGTTCGACCGCGTGGTGAACTACGTCAACCAGCATTTCCAGGCGGGCGACCGGATCGTCACCAGCGACATGCTCTGGTACTTGAGCTACGTCTACTACGATCGCAGCGGCGCACGGGTTCGCCTGTACACGCCACCGGCAGCGGATGGCCGTTCGACGCGGCCCAATGACTACGGGTTCGGCACGCTGGTGGCCGCCGATGTCTATCTGGACAGCCTTGCCGAACTGCCCGTTAACGGCCGGGTATGGCTTATTGGCACGCTGGATGATCCGCAGGAATTTTTGCCGTTGCCTGCCACTTGGCGCATCGCGGGTGAGGTCCATGCCGGCGGCGCGCAAGCGCGGTTGATCACGTTCAAATCGCCAAGTGATTAAGCGCGGTCACGACTCAATCGTTTCACCTTTGAAATCGCGATAAAAAGTTAACTGGTTAGTCCTTTTTGCTCTGACTTGATATCAAAACACTACTAGTCGCAAGGTTACTGTTGGACTACGCTCTGTCGGACAAAAGGACTTCCGACTACGGTGAATGGATTGCAGCAGTTCCACTTTATTTCCGGCTTGCCGCGCTCGGGCTCGACCCTGCTTTCTGCGATCCTTTTGCAGAACCCGCGCTTTCACGCCGGAATGACCAGCCCGGTTGGCGCCCTGTTTTCCAGCGTGCTTGAGCAATGCGGCGCCGGCAGCGAGTTCGGCGCAGTGATCGACACCCCCATGCGCCGCCGTTTGCTGCGCGGTCTGTTCGACTCCTACTACGCCGACAAAGTCGATAAACCGGTGGTGTTCGACACCAATCGGCAGTGGAGCTCGCGGCTGCCGGCACTCAATGACCTGTTTCCCAAAGCCAAAGTCATCGCTTGTGTGCGCAACGTCGCGTGGGTGATGGACAGCCTTGAGCGGCTGTACCGCGCCAATCCTTATGAAAACACCAAACTGTTCGGCGACGCCGTCGAGCGCAACACGGTCTACAGCCGCTGCGAAACCCTGGCGCAGCGTAACCGGCTGGTGGGTTTTGCCTGGGCAGCGCTCAAGGAAGCCTATTACGGCGAGCACGCCGATTCGCTGCTGATCGTTGATTACGATTTGCTGACTCAGGCGCCTGAGCGGGTGCTGCGGCTGGTTTACGACTTCATCGACGAACCCTGGTTCGAGCACGATTTCGAGCACCTGGCCTACGACGCACCAGAATTCGATCAGGGCCTGGGCCTGGCCGGCCTGCACAAGGTCAAGCCGAAGGTCGCCTTGCAGTCTCGGCGCACGATCCTGCCGCCGGACCTGTTCAAGCAATACGCCGATTTGTCCTTTTGGCTCGATGGCTCAGCCAGCGCCGCCAATGTCATTCGTATGAAGTCCGACGCTGCGATCAACTGATCGCGGCGTTTTTTATTGATGCGTCACGTACATTCGTTCGAGTTCGGGTGAGCAACATGTGGTGGTCTCTTTTTGGCAGTGCGAAGGTCAAGTCACGGACAACCGAGGGTCAGCGTTCGCTGGCATCGCCGATGATCATGTCGCTGGAACCGCGCATGCTGTTCGACGGCGCAGTGGCTGCCACCGTGGCCGATGCGGCTGCCCAGGCTGACAGCCACCCTGCGGCGGATGCCGCCAAGGCGCCGACCGCCGATCACCCGGTCGCCAGCAAGGACACCCATGGTCAGGCCGATGCCACACCGGCCGCCAGCCCGGTGGCGGTGCCGGGCCAGAGCGTGGTGTTCGTCGATTCGCGTGTGAAAGATGCCGACAGCCTGGTTCAGGGCGTTGCCCCTGGCACCCAAGTGGTGAAACTCGACGCCACCAAGGATGGTTTGCAACAGATCGCCGATTACCTCGATCAACATCATGGCGTCAGTTCAGTGCAGATCATTGCCCACGGCAACGCTGGCGATCTGTGGTTGGGCAACAGTTATCTGTCTGCGGACAACGTCGCGCAACGCAGCGCCATCCTCGGCGAAATCGGCAAGGACATGAACGCTGGCGGCGACATCCTGATCTACGGCTGCTACACCGCCGAGGGCGATCGCGGCTTGAGTTTCGTCGACTCGCTGGCGCAGTTGACCGGCCGTGATGTAGCCGCTTCGAACAACCGCACCGGTGTCGGCGGCGACTGGGATCTGGAAATTGCCACCGGCAGCATCGAGAGCGCCAACGTCTTGTCGACCAAGGCGATGAGTGAATATCAATGGGGCCTTGCCACCTGGACCGCGACTAACAACCTCGACTCGGGCGTCGGCTCGTTGCGTACGACTCTGGCGTCTGCGCAAAACGGCGACATCGTCACGTTCAACGCCGGCATGACCGTGCAACTCAACTCCGAGTTATTGATCAACAAGAACATTACCGTCGATGGCGATCTGAACAACGACGGCGTGGCCGACGTGACCCTCGACGGGCAATACAAGACCCGCGTGGTGGAAATCACTTCAGGCGCCACCGTGACGCTGGACGGTCTGGTGATCACCAAGGGATTGGTGGCCGGCAATGGCGGTAACGGTGGCGCGGCGGCAGCAGGCGCCATGGGCGGCGGGATTTTCAACGCCGGCATTCTTACGCTCAATAACGTCACGGTGACTGCCAACGCCGCTTCCGGTGGTGGTGGCGGCGGTGGGGTGGCCGGAGG
>NZ_QAIU01000119.1:0-1752 GCF_003061205.1 Pseudomonas sp. HMWF006 | reverse complement strand
AGGAAGAAGGTTTCAAGATCGAGGTCGACGAGGCCAGTCAGAAGCTGTTCACCAGCATGATCGAAAAGCTCGCCGGCAATAAATGGGACGGCGACCGCGACAGCTGGCCCAATGCGCTGGAAGATGCCGACTGGGCGCGTCTGACCACCGATCACAGCCAGTGCACCAACCGCCATTGCCCGAACTTCGGCCAGTGCGCCTTCTACAAGGCTCGCGAAGGCATGGGCAAGGTCGACGTGATCGTCACCAACCACGATATGGTGCTGGCTGACCTGGCCCTCGGCGGCGGTGCGGTGTTGCCGGACCCACGCGACACCATTTACGTGTTCGACGAAGGTCATCACCTGCCGGACAAGGCCATCGGCCACTTCGCTCATTACACGCGCCTGCGTTCCACCGCCGACTGGCTGGAAACCACCGCGAAAAACCTCACCAAACTGTTGGCCCAGCATCCGTTGCCGGGGGATCTCGGCAAGCTGATCGAGCAAGTGCCCGAGCTGGCGCGGGAGATCAAGACCCAGCAGCAGTTCATGTTCACCGCGTGCGAGCAGATTGCCGATTTCAAACCCGGCGAAGACGTCGAAGGTCGCGAGCGGCCACGCCATCGTTTCGTCGGCGGGGTGATTCCCGAGCACATGCGCGAGATGGGCATCGAGCTGAAGAAGGGCTACTCGCGGCTCAATGACCTGTTCACCCGTCTGACCGACCTGCTCAAGGAAGGCATGGACGGCGAGGTCAATATCGGCATCGCCAGCAATCAGGCCGAAGAGTGGTATCCGCTGTTCGGCAGCCTGTTGTCCCGTGCCTCGGGCAACTGGGAGCTGTGGACCGCCTTCACCGCCGAAGACCCGGAAGACAGCCCGCCGATGGCCCGCTGGCTGACGCTGGCCGAAAGCGGTTCGCTGTTCGATATCGAGGTCAACGCCAGCCCGATTCTCGCCGCCGAGACCTTGCACCGCAGCCTGTGGAACGTGGCTTACGGTTGTCTGGTGACGTCGGCAACCCTGACCGCGCTGGGCACGTTCGACCGTTTTCGGATGCGTGCCGGCCTGCCGAAAAAAGCCGTTACCGCTGTGGTGCCGAGCCCGTTCCATCACGCCGACGCCGGCGTGTTGCGGGTCCCCGACCTGAAAGCCGACCCGCGCGATGCCGCCGCTCACACCGCCGCGATCATCCGTGAGTTGCCGGATCTGGTCGAAGGCTCGCGCGGTACGCTGGTGTTGTTCTCCTCGCGCAAACAGATGCAGGACGTGTTCGACGGCCTCGACCGCGACTGGCGCAAGCAAGTGTTCATTCAAGGCAACCTGTCGAAACAGGAAACCCTGAACAAGCACAAGGCGCGGGTCGATGGCGGCGATTCCAGCGTGCTGTTCGGCCTCGCCAGTTTTGCCGAAGGGGTGGACTTGCCGGGCGCCTACTGCGAACACGTGGTGATTGCCAAGATTCCGTTCTCGGTGCCGGACGATCCAGTCGAGGCGGCGTTGTCGGAGTGGATCGAGGCCCGTGGTGGCAATCCATTCATGGAAATCTCGGTGCCGGACGCCTCGCTGAAACTGGTCCAGGCCTGCGGTCGCTTGCTGCGTACCGAAGAAGACCGCGGCACCATCACCTTGCTGGATCGCCGTCTGGTCACCCAGCGCTACGGCAAAGCGATCCTCAATGCGTTGCCGCCATTCCGTCGTGAAATATCCTGAGACAACGGTGGGCAGTTTTGCCCGCCGCGCTGTCTATCTCTCTGCCATGCTTTTCCAT
>NZ_QAIU01000118.1:0-3203 GCF_003061205.1 Pseudomonas sp. HMWF006 | reverse complement strand
TTGATTTCTAGTCTTTGACTAGTTCGTTCTTTAAAAATTTGGGTATGTGATAGAAAGATAGACTGAACGTTACTTTCACTGGTAACGGATCAGGCTAAGGTAAAATTTGTGAGTGACTCTTAAGAGTTTTGCGAATTTTCGGCGAATGTCGTCTTCACAGTATAACCAGATTGCTTGGGGTTATATGGTCAAGTGAAGAAGCGCATACGGTGGATGCCTTGGCAGTCAGAGGCGATGAAAGACGTGGTAGCCTGCGAAAAGCTTCGGGGAGTCGGCAAACAGACTTTGATCCGGAGATGTCTGAATGGGGGAACCCAGCCATCATAAGATGGTTATCTTGTACTGAATACATAGGTGCAAGAGGCGAACCAGGGGAACTGAAACATCTAAGTACCCTGAGGAAAAGAAATCAACCGAGATTCCCTTAGTAGTGGCGAGCGAACGGGGACTAGCCCTTAAGTGGCTTTGAGATTAGCGGAACGCTCTGGAAAGTGCGGCCATAGTGGGTGATAGCCCTGTACGCGAAAATCTCTTAGTCATGAAATCGAGTAGGACGGAGCACGAGAAACTTTGTCTGAATATGGGGGGACCATCCTCCAAGGCTAAATACTACTGACTGACCGATAGTGAACTAGTACCGTGAGGGAAAGGCGAAAAGAACCCCGGAGAGGGGAGTGAAATAGATCCTGAAACCGTATGCGTACAAGCAGTGGGAGCAGACTTTGTTCTGTGACTGCGTACCTTTTGTATAATGGGTCAGCGACTTATTTTCAGTGGCGAGCTTAACCGAATAGGGGAGGCGTAGCGAAAGCGAGTCTTAATAGGGCGTCTAGTCGCTGGGAATAGACCCGAAACCGGGCGATCTATCCATGGGCAGGTTGAAGGTTAGGTAACACTGACTGGAGGACCGAACCGACTACCGTTGAAAAGTTAGCGGATGACCTGTGGATCGGAGTGAAAGGCTAATCAAGCTCGGAGATAGCTGGTTCTCCTCGAAAGCTATTTAGGTAGCGCCTCATGTATCACTGTAGGGGGTAGAGCACTGTTTCGGCTAGGGGGTCATCCCGACTTACCAAACCGATGCAAACTCCGAATACCTACAAGTGCCGAGCATGGGAGACACACGGCGGGTGCTAACGTCCGTCGTGAAAAGGGAAACAACCCAGACCGTCAGCTAAGGTCCCAAAGTTATGGTTAAGTGGGAAACGATGTGGGAAGGCTTAGACAGCTAGGAGGTTGGCTTAGAAGCAGCCACCCTTTAAAGAAAGCGTAATAGCTCACTAGTCGAGTCGGCCTGCGCGGAAGATGTAACGGGGCTCAAACCATACACCGAAGCTACGGGTATCACCTTCGGGTGATGCGGTAGAGGAGCGTTCTGTAAGCCTGTGAAGGTGAGTTGAGAAGCTTGCTGGAGGTATCAGAAGTGCGAATGCTGACATGAGTAACGACAATGGGTGTGAAAAACACCCACGCCGAAAGACCAAGGTTTCCTGCGCAACGTTAATCGACGCAGGGTTAGTCGGTCCCTAAGGCGAGGCTGAAAAGCGTAGTCGATGGAAAACAGGTTAATATTCCTGTACTTCTGGTTATTGCGATGGAGGGACGGAGAAGGCTAGGCCAGCTTGGCGTTGGTTGTCCAAGTTTAAGGTGGTAGGCTGGAATCTTAGGTAAATCCGGGATTCTAAGGCCGAGAGCTGATGACGAGTTACCTTTCAGGTGACGAAGTGGTTGATGCCATGCTTCCAAGAAAAGCTTCTAAGCTTCAGATAACCAGGAACCGTACCCCAAACCGACACAGGTGGTTGGGTAGAGAATACCAAGGCGCTTGAGAGAACTCGGGTGAAGGAACTAGGCAAAATGGCACCGTAACTTCGGGAGAAGGTGCGCCGGTGAGGGTGAAGGACTTGCTCCGTAAGCTCATGCCGGTCGAAGATACCAGGCCGCTGCGACTGTTTATTAAAAACACAGCACTCTGCAAACACGAAAGTGGACGTATAGGGTGTGACGCCTGCCCGGTGCCGGAAGGTTAATTGATGGGGTTAGCTAACGCGAAGCTCTTGATCGAAGCCCCGGTAAACGGCGGCCGTAACTATAACGGTCCTAAGGTAGCGAAATTCCTTGTCGGGTAAGTTCCGACCTGCACGAATGGCGTAACGATGGCGGCGCTGTCTCCACCCGAGACTCAGTGAAATTGAAATCGCTGTGAAGATGCAGTGTATCCGCGGCTAGACGGAAAGACCCCGTGAACCTTTACTATAGCTTTGCACTGGACTTTGAATTTGCTTGTGTAGGATAGGTGGGAGGCTTTGAAGCGTGGACGCCAGTTCGCGTGGAGCCATCCTTGAAATACCACCCTGGCAACTTTGAGGTTCTAACTCAGGTCCGTTATCCGGATCGAGGACAGTGTATGGTGGGTAGTTTGACTGGGGCGGTCTCCTCCTAAAGAGTAACGGAGGAGTACGAAGGTGCGCTCAGACCGGTCGGAAATCGGTCGTAGAGTATAAAGGCAAAAGCGCGCTTGACTGCGAGACAGACACGTCGAGCAGGTACGAAAGTAGGTCTTAGTGATCCGGTGGTTCTGTATGGAAGGGCCATCGCTCAACGGATAAAAGGTACTCCGGGGATAACAGGCTGATACCGCCCAAGAGTTCATATCGACGGCGGTGTTTGGCACCTCGATGTCGGCTCATCACATCCTGGGGCTGAAGCCGGTCCCAAGGGTATGGCTGTTCGCCATTTAAAGTGGTACGCGAGCTGGGTTTAGAACGTCGTGAGACAGTTCGGTCCCTATCTGCCGTGGACGTTTGAGATTTGAGAGGGGCTGCTCCTAGTACGAGAGGACCGGAGTGGACGAACCTCTGGTGTTCCGGTTGTCACGCCAGTGGCATTGCCGGGTAGCTATGTTCGGGAAAGATAACCGCTGAAAGCATCTAAGCGGGAAACTTGCCTCAAGATGAGATCTCACTGGAACCTTGAGTTCCCTGAAGGGCCGTCGAAGACTACGACGTTGATAGGTTGGGTGTGTAAGCGCTGTGAGGCGTTGAGCTAACCAATACTAATTGCCCGTGAGGCTTGACCATATAACACCCAAGCAATTTGCGTCGAAGAGAGCAGATTGCGGTGTGTGAAGACGAAACGAACCGAAAGTTCGCGCTGCTCACAAGACACCTGTATCACATACCCGATTTGCTGAAGCGAGGCCA
>NZ_QAIU01000117.1:0-9768 GCF_003061205.1 Pseudomonas sp. HMWF006 | reverse complement strand
TCATCATGCTGAACTCCGACATCCCGCCAATGCTCGCAACCAGGTTCAACGGCAAAAACACCACATTGATCAACGTCAGCTTGCGCAACAGATTATTCATGCTGTTGTTCATCAAATTGCCCCGCGCATCAATCAGCCCGGAAAACACCGTCGAGTAGATTTCCGCCTGCTTGTAGCACTGGTTGTTCTCGATGATCAGATCATCAATCAACCCGATCGCCTCACTGCCGAAATGCTGCTTCTCGGCATGATTGCGCAACCGCGTCAGCACCGCGCCATTACTGTGTAAGGCGTTGATGTAATAAATCAGGCTCTCACTGAGATTGAACATCTGAATCAGATGCTGGTTCTGCATCGAAGCATTGAATTTCTGCTGCAACTCGCGAGCGACCAGCTTGATCACCTTCAAGTGCCCCAGGTAGTGATGAATATTGTTGAACAGCAGATCAAGCAACACATCCAGCGGGGTGTTCAACGGCTGCCGGGAACCGAGGCCATGCAAGGGTGTGTCGTCAGTGGCAATCACCAGCAATTGCCCGGGCGCAAACAGCAGACCGCATGAGGACACCTCAAACGCCAGGCTGCCACCGCCAGAATAGTTCTCCGGGCGCTTCCAGATCAGGAACAGATGGTCGGGGTGAAACTCGATCCGCGATACCTCGTCCGGATCCAGCGCCGAGGCCAGCGCGTGCTCGTCGACCTTGAAATGGCTGTGCAGCAAGTCACGTTCGGCGGCGTCCGGGTTGCTGAACAGCATCACCTCGGCGTCCAGTCGTTCAACCCGCTGCAAGGCGCCGTGGCTCAATGCGAAACTGTTGATCATCGGCAGGTCACCAGGCCTGGCCGCGACGCTTCAGTTCCAGCCGTCGCACGAACTCTTCCAGTACCAGTGAATACAGATCGTCCTGCAAATACGCGTCTTCGATGCCGGCGTCGAGATTGGGGTTGTCGTTGACTTCGATCACCACCACCTTGTCGCCGGCCTGTTTCAGATCGACGCCGTAGAGACCGTCGCCAATCAGGTTGGCCGTCTTCACCGCCAGCTCGACCACTGCCCGGGGCGCCTCGTGCACCGCCAGCGTCCGGCACTCGCCGTTGACGTCCTGGCCCTTGGCCTTGTGGTTATAGATCTGCCAGTGGCCCTTGGACATAAAGTACTGGCAGGCGAAGATCGGTTTGCGGTTGAGCACGCCGATGCGCCAGTCGTACTCGGTGTAAAAAAACTCCTGGGCCAGCAACAGCACCGAGTGCTCGAACAGTTCGGCGGTGGCTTCGAGCAAGGCCTGCTGGCTCTCGACCTTGATCACACCACGGGAAAAACAACCATCGGGAATCTTCAGCACCAAGGGAAACCCGAGGCGCTCGCCCACCCGCTCGAAGTCTTCGGGTCGCTCCTTGTAGAGAATTTCGGTGACGGGCATGCCCAGTTGATGGCTGTTGAGCAAGTCGGTCAGGTAAACCTTGTTGGTGCAGCGCAGAATCGACGTCGGGTCATCCATCACCACCAGCCCTTCGCTTTCAGCCTTTTTGGCGAAGCGGTAAGTGTGGTTGTCGACGCTGGTGGTTTCGCGGATCAGCAAACCGTCGTACTCGGCCAGGCGCGCATAGTCCTTGCGCTCGATCAGTTCGACATCAATGCCCATGGTCTTGCCGACCCGGACGAAATTCTCCAGCGCTTTGGCGTTGGAAGGCGGCAAGGCTTCTTGCGGATCGTGCAAGATCGCCAGGTCATACCGCGCCACTTGCGGAGAACGCGGAACACGCCAGATTTTACGGCTGAAGCCATCCAGCGCATTGGCGAACTGATCTTCCTGATCATCGCGCAACTTGTGCAGCGCGCCGGACTTTATACCTTCGATGTGCCAGCCGTTAGTTCGACCGAACTCCACTAACAGGATCGGACACGGAAACACTTCAAACAACTGCCGGGCCAAATCCTGCAGCGGTTCGATATGCGTCCGGCCGAAATAAAGGGTCAGGGTAAAGCCTTCGGTATCGCTGTAGAGATGATGACTGAGGGCTTTTTCGAGGGTTTTATCCAGGTCGTCCAGTGCCAGCCCGTACAGCGACTTTCGGGTCAGTTCACTGATCGTGCGTACTGACGGAATCACCTTGTGCCCGCGGGCTTCGGCCAACAGCGAGCAGTAATAACCGTGGCCCAGGTACTTGTAACTGCGGCACAGATTGATCACCTGCACCCGCTTGCCGGGTTCGGCTTCGCGGGTCTGTTCCAGATATTCCTGGGCGGTGACGATGCCTTCGCTGGGAAAATACGAGGCCCAGTCTTCCTTGCGTTCGACAATGATCAGCACTTGACTGGAAGTTCTCGCCGTTGAATTTAAATAAGTTGCCGCCGGCAAACTTTGCTCGGATACTTCGCGCCAATGACCCTGTACCGCTGACATAGAGATTGATCCGTTGGAGAACAAGACCATTTCTATTAAGCACGAAGTTTTTCGAAAGTCCCGTTTCGTTACGCAACTTTTACGGTGGTCATATGAGTGCTGTTTTTCGTCTGGCGGTAGTTGAAGATTTGCCGGCGCTGCTGGCATTGGAAATGCAATGTTTCACCACGGACCGGCTCACGGCGCGCAGTTTTCAGTGGATGATTACTCGCGCCCATGGCCAGTTGCTCGTGGCGGAGCGCGAAGGCCAATTGCTCGGTTACGCCTTGGTCCTGTTTCATCGCGGCACGTCGCTGGCGCGGTTGTACTCCATCGCAATCGCCAGCGAGGCGCGCGGCGGCGGATGGGGCAAGCAACTGCTGCAACGCATCGAAGCCATCGCCCTGGAACACGATTGCGCCTACCTGCGTCTTGAGGTGCGGATCGACAACCCCGCCGCCATTGCCCTGTACGAACGTAACGGCTACCGGCGCTTTGCCCTGATTCATGATTACTACGAAGACCATGCCGACGCCTTGCGCCTGGAAAAACGCATTCTTCAGCATCGCGACTCACGCAACATAAAGGTGCCCTACTACCCGCAAACCACCGAGTTCACTTGCGGCCCGGCCTGTCTATTGATGGCCATGGGCGCTTTGCAATCGCAGCGCTTGCTGGAGCGACGCGAAGAATTGCAGCTCTGGCGTGAAGCAACCACAGTGTTCATGACCTCCGGGCACGGTGGCTGCAGCCCCCAAGGTCTGGCGCTGGCCGCGTGGCGCCGCGGCTTTCGCGTGCGCTTGCAAGTCAGCCTGGCAGGTCCCCTGTTTCTCGACGGCGTGCGCGATGCGCATAAAAAAGACGTCATGCGCCTGGTCCATGAGGAATTCACCGCGCAGCTGGCCGAGACCGATGTCGAGTGTCTGATCGGTACACCGCTGGATCTACCCCGCTTGCTGGATACGGGCGGGCAGCCTCTGGTGTTGATCAGCAGTTACCGGCTGACCCGCTCCAAGTCGCCGCACTGGGTGGTGGTGACCGACTGCGACGAGGATTTCGTTTACCTGCATGACCCCGATGTCGATCACAGCCAGCATCGGCAGCCCATGGACTGCCAGCATGTACCGGTCAGTCATGGCGAGTTCGAGAAGATGTGCCGGTTTGGCCGGGGCAAGTTGCGAGCGGCGGTGGTGTTGTATACCCGCGAGCAATGAGCAGGATTGCTTTTGTGGCGAGGGGATTTATCCCCGTTGGGTCGCGTAGCGGCTCCCTGTGAGAAGCAGGTGACTGCTGCGCAGTCCAACGGGGATAAATCCCCTGGCCAGAGTTAGGTGGATTGCCTTCTTGGGAGGTGTTACTTCAGGCCGAGTTTGTAGAGCGATCCATTCTCTTCATCCGTCAGCACATACAAGTAACCATCCGGCCCTTGGCGCACATCGCGAATCCGCTGTTTCAGCTCGCCCAGCAACCGCTCTTCATGCACCACCTTGTCGCCATCGAACTGCAGGCGAATCAGCTCCTGAGTCGCCAGCGCGCCGATAAACGCGTTGTGTTGCCACGGTTTGAAGCGGTCACCGTCATAGAACGTCATGCCGCTGACGCCCGGCGATTTTTCCCAGACATGATGCGGCGCGATCGTGCCTTCAGCGGTTTCACCCTGCGCTTCGGGAATCGGTTGCATCGAGTAGTTGATGCCGTGGGTCGCCAACGGCCAACCGTAATTTTTCCCGCGTTCGATGATATTCACCTCATCGCCACCCCGAGGCCCGTGCTCGTTTTCCCACAGGGTACCCGTCCATGGGTTGAGTGCCGCGCCCTGCGGGTTACGAATGCCATAGGCCCAGATCTCCGGGCGCACGCCGGACTGGCCCACGAATGGATTGTCGTCCGGCACTCTGCCGTCGGGATAAAGACGTACGATCTTGCCCTGCAATTTGTCGAGGTCCTGTGCGGTCGGCCGATCGTTGTTCTCGCCCAGGGTGATAAACAGATAACCGTCGCGATCGAACACCAGCCTCGAGCCGAAATGATTGCCCACCGACAACTTCGGCTCCTGACGAAAGATCACCTTGAAGTCCTTGAGGGTCTTCAGGTCCTCCGACAAGCGCCCGCGCCCGACCGCCGTCCCGGCCTTGCCCCCTTCAGCACCGCCCTCGGCGTAGGACAGATACACAAGCCGGTCGGCCTTGAAGTCCGGCGACAACACGACATCGAGCAAACCGCCCTGCCCCTTGGCCCAGACTTCCGGGACCCCGTCGATGGGCGCGGACAGCTTGCCGTCGGCCGCGACGACCCGCAGGTTGCCCGGCCGCTCAGTCACCAGCACGCCTTGCCGATCAGGCAAAAAGGCCAGCGCCCAGGGATGCTCCAGCCCTTGGGCCAGAGTGGTGACTTCAAGACTGCCCTGTTCGCTTTGCAGCGCCTTGGGGGCGGCGGCATGTACCGGGACGCTGATCAGCGCGCCGGCGCACAGGCTGGCTAAAAGGGTTTTACGCAACATGCACGATTCCTTTTGTCATTTGAAAGGCTGACAGAACGCGGTCCTGCCGTTCAACGGTTGCTGCCGGTATCCCGCGAGGGCGGGTTGGGAATGAACGTGGGTGGCGTGGCCGGCACTGAGCGAATCGGCAGGCCGTTGCCGATACCGCGGTTCTCTACGGTGGGCTGACGCGGTGTCGGTACGGTGTTCGGCCCGCGCATGGGCGGCGTACTGGGCTGGGTGCCCTGCATGCTGTTGGGGTTGGCCCGGCGAATCGGGCTGTTATAGGGATTGTTGCTGTTGCCGGCAGGACTTTGCGCAAGCAGCAACGGCGCGGATGGCCTCGGGGCTTCAGCGTGAGCCAGGCCGGCACTGAGTGCCATGGCAACGATGCCAAGCAGAAAGCGGTTCATGAAGCAGCCTCTCGATGCGCAGGGAATGGGCTGGGGTTGCAGCGTTCGAGTCCACGCTACGCTCAGGGTTCGGATTTGTTAACCCGTCCGCTTTAAACAACATGTAACACGACTTGACTGCTGCGCCTGCTGAAGCGCAGTCAGCGGAAACTTTCTTGGCGCGCGCAAGGTCACCTGATCATCACTTGGAGAACACACCATGGCTCGGGCAATCTGGAAAGGCGCGATCAGTTTCGGTCTGGTTCACATCCCGGTCGCGCTGGTGTCGGCGACCGCCTGGCAAGGCGTCGACTTTGACTGGCTCGACAGCCGCAGCATGGACCCGGTGGGCTATAAACGGGTGAACAAGGTGACCGGCAAAGAGGTCACCAAAGACCATATCGTCAAGGGCGTGGCTTACGAAAAAGGTCGGTATGTGGTGCTCAGCGAGGAGGAAATTCGCTCGGCGCACCCGGTGTCCACCCAGACCATTGATATTTTCTCGTTTGTCGAGGCTGATCAGATTCCCCTGCAAAACATCGATACGCCCTACTACCTGGCACCGGACAAACGGGGCGGCAAGGTCTACGCGCTGCTGCGTGAAACCCTGAGCAAGACCAACAAAGTCGCCCTCGCTCGGGTGGTGCTGCATACGCGCCAGTATCTGGCCGCGCTGATGCCGCTGGAGTCGGCACTGGTGCTGGTGAAGTTACGCTGGCCGCAGGAAGTCCGCGGGCTCGACGAGCTGGATCTGGGCAGCGAAGTGACCAAGCCGCAACTGGCCAAGGGCGAACTGGACATGGCCAGGCGCCTGGTTGAAGACATGAGCGCAGACTGGAAACCCGAAGACTACAAGGACGAATTCGAAGCCAAGATCATGGCGCTGGTCGAGAAGAAAGCCCATGAAGGCAAGATCGAGGATGTCGAGACTGTGGGTGGCGAAGAGGAGCGCAAAACGGCGGATGTTATCGACTTGACCGAGCTGCTCAAACGCAGTCTGGGTGGGAAAGCAGCGGCAAAACCCAAGGCAAAATCAGCGAAGCCGGCCAAGGCGGCCCCAGCGAAAAAGACCAAGAAGGCTTCTTGATCTTTTGCGCCGATGGTCAGGGCCCCTTCGCGGGCAAGCCCGCTTCCACAGGTTCTGGCGGTGTGAATGAGTTCTGCGCATCACACCTGCCCCTGTCGAAGCGGGCTTGCCCGCGAAGGCGGCCCCACAGGCGCCGCGGTCTTCAGATCAGGATGAAGATCGCCAGCAAGCCAGCGAAAATCGCCCATTTCTCCAGGTAATACCGCATGCGGTTGCGTTTTTTCAGCTCTTTGCCGCGCAGGCGAATCTTGTAGATTCTGGTAAACAGGCGGTTGATGCCGCCGGTTTTGTCGCCGGCATCATTCGGGGCACCCGCCGCCGACATTACCGTGCGGCTGAACCACCGGTTGAACGCCGCCGCCCAGCGGTACTTCATCGGGCGCTCGATGTCGCAGAACAGGATGATGCGGTTCTTGTCCGTGGCGTTTTCGGCGTAATGGATGAACGTCTCATCGAACACCACCGCCTCACCGTCGCGCCAGTGATAGTTCTCACCGTCAACGTTGATGTAGCAACCGGCGTCATTGGGCGTATCCAGGCCCAGGTGATAGCGGTAAGAACCGGCATAGGGGTCGCGGTGCCGTACCAGTTTCGACCCCGGCGGCAGTTCGGCGAACATCGCCGCCTTGATCGAGCCGATGCTTTGCACCAGTTCCGTGGTGCGCGGGCACAGCTTCATCGCCGACGGATGACTTTCGCCGTACCACTTCAGGTAAAAACGCTTCCAGCCGCTTTTGAAGAACGAGTTGAAACCGACGTCATCGTACTGGTTGGAGCGCTTGATCTCGCCGGCACGCAACAGATTCTGACCTTCTTCGCGGATCTCCTGCCAATGCGCCTGCAACGGGCTGAGATCAGGAAACTCCGCCGGATTCAGGTAAGGCTTGCTGGGGATCTTCGAGAACAAATAAAGGAAGCAGTTGATCGGTGCGAGGAAGGTCGAGTGATCGCTCAGTTGCCGACCCAGTTTGTGACGCACACGCCCCCGCAGGTGAACGTATGCAATGGAAATGACATAAATAGCAGCAATGATGAGTTTCACGGAAATCGTCACACGTCAGAAGTGAACAAACTGCGCACCTGGCGGCTCGGGGCCGGGCGTCTTATGCAGTGGTCTGGAAACAGATGGCACGTCCTTGAGCCGACGCCGGAGTGGGCGCCGGGCGAATGGATGGCATTTTAGCCATACTTTGTAACCGATGGTGAACCTCATCTGTGAAAAACTGTCCGCTGAATCAGCCAAACAGCAGGCGCGGCATCATCGCCCTATCGTTTAAAGAGCCAGACCAGTACAATCGCCGCCAAACTTTACGCGCCCCCCTTGGTTGATGACGGGACTGTCCCGCTTCAGCGCACTTCGACTCGGGCCCAGCGCTCCGGCCGCACCCTCGCAATTTAAGAATGCTTCGCAGGAAAAACTCTTGATTTCTACAGCTAACATCACGATGCAGTTCGGCGCCAAGCCGCTCTTCGAAAACGTTTCGGTCAAATTTGGCGCGGGCAACCGCTACGGCCTGATCGGCGCCAACGGTTGCGGCAAGTCGACCTTCATGAAAATCCTCGGCGGCGACCTTGATCCGTCCGGCGGCCAGGTCATGCTCGAGCCGAACGTGCGTCTGGGTAAATTGCGCCAGGACCAGTTCGCGTACGAAGAATTCACCGTGATCGACACCGTGATCATGGGTCACGAAGAGCTGTGGAAGGTCAAGGCAGAACGCGACCGCATCTACTCACTGGCGGAAATGTCTGAAGAAGACGGCATGGCCGTGGCCGAGCTGGAAACCGAGTTCGCTGAAATGGACGGCTACACCGCCGAATCCCGTGCTGGCGAGCTGCTGCTGGGTCTGGGCATTCCACTGGAACAGCATTTCGGCCCGATGAGCGAAGTCTCCCCAGGCTGGAAACTGCGCGTATTGCTGGCTCAGGCCCTGTTCTCCGATCCCGAAGTGCTGTTGCTCGACGAACCGACCAACCACTTGGACATCAACACCATTCGCTGGCTGGAAAACATCCTGACTCAGCGTAACAGTCTGATGATCATCATCTCTCACGACCGTCACTTCCTAAACAGCGTGTGCACGCACATGGCTGACCTGGATTACGGCGAGCTGCGCCTGTTCCCGGGCAACTACGACGAGTACATGACCGTGGCGACCCAGTCCCGCGAGCAACTGCTGTCGGACAACGCCAAGAAGAAGGCGCAGATTTCCGAGCTGCAATCGTTCGTCAGCCGCTTCTCGGCCAACGCCTCGAAAGCCAAACAGGCCACTTCCCGCGCCAAGGCGATCGACAAGATCCAACTGGCCGAGGTCAAGCCTTCCAGCCGCGTGAGCCCGTTCATCCGTTTCGAGCAGAACAAAAAGCTGCACCGCCAGGCGGTCATGGTCGAAAAGATGGCCAAAGGTTTCGACGGCAAGCCACTGTTCAAGGACTTCAGCTTCCAGGTTGAAGCCGGCGAGCGCGTAGCGATCATCGGTCCGAACGGTATCGGCAAGACCACCCTGCTGCGCACCCTGGTCAATGAACTGACCCCGGATGCCGGTAGCGTCAAGTGGACCGACGCCGCAGAGCTGGGCTACTACGCTCAGGACCACGCGCACGATTTCGAAGACGACGTGACCCTGTTCGACTGGATGGGTCAGTGGACTCAAGGCGAGCAGATGATTCGCGGTACTTTGGGCCGCATGCTGTTCTCCAACGACGAGATCCTCAAGTCGGTCAAGGTGATTTCCGGTGGTGAGCAAGGTCGCATGCTCTTCGGCAAGCTGATCCTGCAAAAGCCGAACGTGCTGATCATGGACGAACCGACCAACCACCTGGACATGGAATCGATCGAGGCGCTGAACCTGGCGCTGGAGAACTACCCGGGCACGCTGATCTTCGTCAGCCACGACCGTGAGTTCGTATCGTCCCTGGCCACGCGCATCATCGAGCTGAGCCCGAATGGCGTGACTGACTTCAGCGGCACTTACGATGACTACCTGCGTAGTCAGGGTGTGGTGCTCTAAGAGCAGCTGCCAGCGTTAAGCCGCGAGCCTCAAGCAAAAGCCCTGTCCATGTGACGGGGCTTTTTGCATTCCAGAGCCCGTAGTTATGCGAGTACCGACACAATCGCGAGCAGGCTATCAGCAACAATCGGGATAGCCAGGAAAATAGTTAGCCTGCTTCCTTTTGTTCCAGCGCCAAGCCATCATGCCGACTCTCCCACCGCCGCCCGCGAACGAGTCCTCATGTCTGCGCAGCAACTGCCCCCGCAGAGCACCATGGCGATCACCCTGCAGATCGTCTCCATCGTGTTCTATACCTTTATCGCTTTCCTCTGCATCGGCCTGCCGATCGCGGTGTTGCCCGGTTACGTCCATGAACAGTTGGGGTTCAGCGCCATTGTGGCGGGGCTGGTGATCGGCTCACAGTACCTGGCCACCC
>NZ_QAIU01000116.1:0-3652 GCF_003061205.1 Pseudomonas sp. HMWF006 | reverse complement strand
GGATCGGCTTGGTCACGCTGCGCGCCATCAGCCACACCAGCAGCAGGCCGACCAGCGCGGCCAACACGCCGAGGCTCAGTTCGATCAGGGTGCCCGAGTTGTTGCTCGCATCCAGTTGCTGCTTGAGTGCCTCGGCGCGTTCTACCAGAACCTTTTCCGGCACGTCGAGCAGTACGCCCCACGACGGACCGCCGGGGATCGGCTGGAACGGCGACAGCACTTTCAACTGGCCGTTGCTGTGCAGGCTGCTGACGCTGCTGCTGGTACCGAGTTGACGCAGCAGTTCGGCGCCGCTGACGGTGTCAATGGCATCCAGACGCTGGCTCAGCTTGCTGGCGTCCGGGCTGTAGCCGGCGAGCAGGCCGGTGGGGCTGATGATGCTCACGGCGGTCTGGCCGTCATAGAGCTTTTTGCTCGCGCCCTGGCTGATCGCTTGCAGGCTGTTGAGGTTGATGTCGACCGACAGCGAGGCGATGACTTTGCCGTTGACCATCAGCGGGAAGACGATGCTGGTCATCAGCACGTTCTGGCCGTCGATCACATAAAAGTACGGTTCGATCACGCACGGCTTGAGGGTGGTGCGCGGGCAAGTGAACCAAGCGTTGGCCGCCTGACCGCTGGGGCCGGTGCTGGTGTCGGCCATGTCGCTTTCCGGCAGCGCCATCGAGGTGACTTTGCCCGGGGTCGGCTGCGACCAGTACAGGGCGAAACGGCCCTTGTCGTTGCTGCCCAGTTCAGCCTGGCCGGCAAACAGTTCGTCCTTGCCGTCCAGCGCGTTGGCTTCGAACACCAGCGACAGGCCGAGCAGGTCAGGGTTGGCCTGCAGCGCGGACTTGACCTGACGGGTCATGTCTTCACGCAGGTCGAAGGCATCGAGGAAGCGTTTTTCCGCCTGTTCACGCAGGAACAACACTTGCCGCGAGAATCCGTGGCCGTACTGATAGGCGTCCATGAATTGCTGCCGAATGCCAGCGGCCTGCACTTCGCCTTGGGACTCAATGCGCGCCTGGGCCGATTCGGTAAGCATCTCCATGCTCGACGCTTTCACCAGTTCGGAACTGTGCTCCATGCGGTACAGGGAAAGACCCACCAACAGGGTCACGATACCGGCCAGGCACAGCCCGGCGAGCAGGGTGATTTTCCATTGGATGGAAAGTTGTCTGAGCGACATGGAAACGTCCTTATTCGATAAATATCTGAGACTTTGCACTGTAACGGCCCAGGAACAGCTTTCTTGAGCTTCGAGCCGCAAGCTGCAAGAGAAAAAAACGCAAAAGCTTGCAGCTTGCGACTTGCAGCTTGCCGCTGCTTCATTCACAGTGCGCGCCCTTCTAATAAGACCCTCTTTGCAAATCCGCCGGTGCTCCGTGGGCGGACTCATCCTGTCTGGCGATGTGTTTCCATCGCAGTGTTTTTTGAGGTAGTGAAATGAATGCAGTGATTGCTGCGGTCGGCATCATGCTGATCCTCAGCCTGTCCCGCGTGCACGTAGTGATCGCGTTGATCGTCGGCGCGCTGGTCGGCGGCCTGACCGGTGGTCTGGGCATCGACGCCACGCTCAAGGCGTTCAACAGCGGCCTGGGCGGCGGCGCGACCGTGGCGTTGTCCTACGCCTTGCTCGGCGCTTTCGCCGTGGCGATTGCCAAGTCCGGCCTGGCCCATGCGCTGGCCGACAAGGCGCTGGCGATGGTCGATCGCCAGCATGCGAGCGGGGGCGGCAGTGTCAAATGGCTGCTGATCGGCCTGTTGTGGGTGGTGGCGATTGCCTCGCAGAACATCCTGCCGATCCACATTGCGTTCATTCCGCTGCTGGTACCGCCGCTGCTCTATGTCCTGACCAAGCTGCAACTCGACCGGCGCCTGATCGCCTGTGTCATGACCTTCGGCCTGATCACCCCGTACATGTTCCTGCCGGTGGGCTTCGGCAACATCTTCCTCAATGAAATCCTGCTGGCCAACATTGCCCGCAGCGGCGTCGACATCAGCGGCATCAACGTCACCCACGCGATGGGCATTCCGGCGCTGGGCATGGTGTTCGGGCTGGCGATGGCGTTCATCAGTTACCGCAAGAAGCGCGTGTACGACCTGGCGAAGATCGAGCAGGTCGAGCAGGTGGCGGTGCAGTACAACCCGCTGAGCCTGATGATTGCCGGTGTGGCGATTGCCGCCGCGTTCATCGTGCAGTTGCTGCTGGACTCGATGATTATCGGCGCGCTGGTCGGCTTCCTGATCTTCTCGGTGTCCGGCATCGTCAAGTGGCGCGAGACCGATGACCTCTTCACCGAAGGCATGAAGATGATGGCGATGATCGGCTTCATCATGATTGCCGCGTCCGGTTTCGCTGAAGTGATGAAGGCCACCGGCCAGGTGCAGACCCTGGTCGAATCGTCGGCGTCGTGGATCAATCACAGTAAAGGCATCGGTGCATTGTTGATGCTGCTGGTCGGCTTGCTGGTGACCATGGGCATCGGTTCGTCGTTCTCCACCGTGCCGATTCTGGCGGCGATTTTCGTGCCGCTGTGCGTGCAACTGGGCTTCAGCCCGATCGCCATTGTCTGCATCGTCGGCACCGCCGGGGCCTTGGGCGATGCCGGTTCGCCGGCCTCGGACTCGACGCTGGGCCCGACTTCCGGCCTGAACATCGACGGCCAGCATCACCATATCTGGGACACCGTGGTGCCGACCTTCCTGCACTACAACCTGCCGTTGCTGGCGTTCGGCTGGGTGGCCGCGATGGTCCTCTGAACCTCACCGATCTCCTGTGGGAGCGAGCTTGCTCGCGAAAGCGGTGTATCAGCGACTTAATGGTTGACTGACACGACGCCTTCGCGAGCAAGGTCGCTCTCACAGGGGCGCGGAGTAATCCCTTTGCTCAACTTTTGTGATGGTGTGCCGTTAAAGCCTTTAACCACGCCAATAAAACCAAAAGAGTGAGCTCCCCCCATGCGCTTGAGTCTCAAGGCCAAAGTCCTGTCCCTTGCCGTCCTGCCGGTGCTGCTCTTTGCGCTGGTCATCAGCCTGACCACGTTGTTTATCCTCCAGCAACAGGCTCACACTGAGGTCGAACAGACCCGCGAGCGCCTGCTCGGCGATGCCAAAGCCACGCTGCAAAGTTACGTCGCCGTGGCCATGACCACGATCAAGCCGCTGTACGACGCTGCCGCACCGGGTGACAACGCGGCGCGGGCGCAGGCGATCAAGCTGCTGTCGGGCATCCGCTACGGCAAGGACGGCTACTTCTTCGGCTACGACTCCGAGACCGTGCGCCTGTTCAAGGCCAACGACCCCGAAGGCGTGGGCAAAAGCTTCAAGGACAACCGCGACCCCAATGGCGTTTACGTCAACCGCGGCCTGGTGAGCGTGGCGAAGGACGGCACCCACTATCTGCAATACAGCTCGCCGCTGCCGGGCAACGCCAACGTGCTGGTGCCAAAACTCGGCTACACCGAGTACCTGGCGAAGTGGGACATGGCGGTCGGCACCTCGGTCAACCTCGACGGCATCGAAGCGCAGGTGGCGCTGGTCGAGGCGCAGGTGCAGGAACGCATGCAAGGCGTGGTGCTGAGCATCGTTGGCGTGGCGGTGGTGGTGCTGCTGGTGATTGCCATCGCGGGGATGCTGCTGGCCAATACCATTCTGCGGCCGCTGACCC
>NZ_QAIU01000011.1:0-9663 GCF_003061205.1 Pseudomonas sp. HMWF006 | reverse complement strand
TGGGATGCATGATCGGCCCGCCGGCGGACAGCGCGTAGGCCGTGGAGCCGGTAGGGGTGGCGACGATCAGGCCGTCGGCCTTTTGGCTGCAAACGAACTGGCCGTCGATGTACAGCTCGAACTCGATCATCCGCGTCGATTTGCCCGGGTGCAGCACCACGTCGTTGAGTGCATCGCCCTGGCCGATGGCCTCGGCATGCCGGCGGACTTCGGCTTGCAGCAGGAAGCGGTTTTCCACCAGGTAATGGCCGTCGAGCACCTTGGCCACTTCGACTTCCAGCTCATCGGGGCGAATGTCGGTGAGAAAACCGAGGCTGCCACGGTTGATCCCGAGCACCGGAATATTGTGCTTGGCCAAGGCGCGCGCGGCGCCGAGCAGGCTGCCGTCACCGCCGACGACGATGACCATGTCGCAGACTTCGCCGAGCATCTTGCGCGACGAGGTCTGCAGGCCGTGGCCCGGCAGGACTTCGGCGATGGTGTCTTCGAGAATCACGTGCAGGTGACGATCGAGCAGAAAGCGTTTCAGTCGGCGGACGGTATCCAGCACCTGGGAACTGCCCAGGCGACCGATGATGCCGATATTGCGAAATTGCTCCATGGGACCTCTGCGGACAATCGAAAACGCGAAAAGCACGATTATGGGCGAAAGCCTGCGATAGACAAAATCCTTTCAGCCTCAAGGGTGTGCTCGTGTTTCAGGCTATGCTCGCAAGATGATCCTGTTTCCCGATTTGCTCCAGCTGCCGCACCAATTACGCCATCCGGAAGTGCGGGATCTGGCGTGGGTGATTCTGGCGCCGCCGATGCTCGCCGCCACGCCGTGGCCGCAGCGTCATCCGCTGGCCGGCAGCGATTGGGTGCATGACCCGCAGCGACTGGAACACTGGTTGCGCGAGCTCGACCGCGACAGTTATGGCTTGCTGCATTGGCTGTCGCAGGCGCGCACCCGGCGCCTGGGCCTGTATTACGAACGGTTGTGGCAGTTTGCGGTGGAGCACGCGCCGGGCATCGAATTGATCGCCGCCAACCTGCCGATCCGCCGCGAAGGCCACACCCTCGGCGAACTGGACATGCTGCTGCGAGACCGCGACGGGGTGCATCATCTGGAGCTGGCGATCAAGTTGTACCTCGGGCCGCAGCACGGTGACGGACGGGATCCGGCGCAGTGGCTGGGGCCCGGATGCCATGACCGGCTGGACCGCAAACTGGCACATCTGGCCGAGCATCAATTGCCGATATCGGCCCGTCCGGAAAGCCGCGAGGCGCTGGCGACGCTGGGCATCGGGGTGTTCAGTGCGCAGCTGTGGCTGGGCGGATACCTGCTGTACCCGTGGCCCGGTGAGGCCGAATCGCCGAAAGGCGCACATCCGCAACACCTGCGTGGCAGTTGGCTGCATCAAAAAGACTGGCCGGCCTTTGTCAATCAGCGCCCGGCCGGACGCTGGCAACCGCTGCCCCGCCACGCCTGGCTGGCACCGGCGCATTATCCGGCGGACCAGACCTGGAGCCACGCACACTTGCAGATGTGGCTGGATGACCTGGAACCCCTGGCCCCGGCGCAACTGATGGTGCGCCTGATCGAGAATGCGCGGGGCGAATGGGAAGAGGCGGAGCGATTGTTTCTGGTGTCGGATCTTTGGCCGAATGTGCCGGGGCTAGCCTGAAATTTTTAGCGCCTGAACCGGCCCCTTCGCGAGCAAGCTCGCTCCCACATTTGGACTGCATTTCAAATGTAGGGAGAGGCCATACACTCCCCTGTGGGAGCGAGCTTGCTCGCGAATGGGCCGACTCGGTCTAAAGCGAAAGCCGCAGAGCCAATGCCGCCAAGGTAATCAACAGCACCGGCACCGTCAGCACAATCCCCACCTTGAAGTAATACCCCCAACCAATGTGGATCCCCTTGCGCTCCAGCACATGCAACCACAACAACGTGGCCAGGCTGCCGATCGGCGTAATCTTTGGCCCCAGGTCACTGCCAATCACGTTGGCGTAAATCATCGCTTCCTTGACCACCCCGCTCGCCTGACTGGCATCAATCGACAACAACCCGATCAACACCGTCGGCAAGTTGTTCATGATCGACGACAGCAACGCCGTCAGCACACCGGTGCCCAGCGCCGCGCCCCACACGCCATGCTCGCCGAACACATCCAGCCAACCGGCCAGATACCCGGTCAGCCCGGCATTACGCAGGCCATAGACCACCAGGTACATGCCCAGCGAGAAAATCACGATCTGCCACGGCGCTTCTTTCATCACCTTGCGCGTGGAAATCTTGTGGCCGCGGGCAGCGATGCCCAGCAACAGCGCGGCGCACACCGCGGAAATCGCACTGATCGGAATGCCCAGTGGCTCCAGCGCAAAACAGCCGATGAGGAGGATTACCAACACTGCCCAACCGGCGTAGAACGTGGCTTTATCGTGAATCGCAGTTTCTGGGTGTTCGAGTTGTTCAGGGTCGTAAGCCGCCGGAATGTCGCGGCGAAAAAACCACAGCAACATGCCCAGCGTCGCCGCAACGCTGACAACGTTGACCGGCACCATCACCGCCGCATAGCGGTTGAAGCCGATGTGAAAGAAGTCTGCCGAGACAATGTTGACCAGGTTCGACACCACCAGCGGCAGGCTCGCGGTGTCGGCGATAAAACCGGCCCCCATCACGAACGCCAGGGTTGCCGCCGGTGAAAAACGCAGCGCCAGCAGCATGGAGATGACGATGGGCGTCAGGATCAGTGCCGCGCCGTCATTGGCGAACAGCGCCGACACCAGCGCACCGAGCAACACCATAAAGGCAAACAGCTTGCGTCCGCTGCCCCGCCCCCAGCGCGCCACATGCAACGCGGCCCAGGCAAAGAACCCGGCTTCGTCGAGCAACAGGCTGATGATGATCAGCGCGACGAACGTGCCGGTGGCGTTCCAGATGATCTGCCACACCAGCGGGATATCGCTCAGGTGAACGACACCGAAGATCAGCGCCAGTACGGCGCCAAGCGTCGCACTCCAGCCGACGCCGAGGCCTTTGGGTTGCCAGATGACAAGGGTAATGGTCAGCAGGAAAATCAGTGACGCAGCGAGCATCCGCAACAGCCTTAATAAATGGAAAATAAGCCAAACCACAAAAATGTGGGAACGAGTTTGCTCGCGAAAGCGAACTGTCAGTCACCAAAGGTGTGGCTGATGGCCCTTTCGCGAGTAAGCTCGCTCCCACATGATCTCTGTTTTACCGCCGATCTGACCAGATTATTTCTTGTGTTGCTCCACGAACTGCCCATACGCATTGATGAAATTCTGCAGGAATGGTTTCACCGAGTCGCTCAACTTGCCCGCCTCGTCAAATGCCGAACCCGCGCCACCCAGATACGCTTCCGGCTGCTGCATGCACGGCACATTGAGAAACACGAAGGACTGACGCAGATGCTGGTTGGCGCCAAAACCGCCAATCGCCCCCGGCGACACGCTGATTACCGCACCCGGCTTACCGCTCCAGACGCTTTTGCCATACGGCCGTGAACCCACGTCAATCGCATTCTTCAACGGTGCCGGCACCGAGCGGTTATATTCCGGGGTGACAAACAGCACCGCGTCGGAAGAGCCTACTTCTTGGCGGAAAGTGCTGTAGGCTGCCGGCGGTGAATCGCCGTCAATGTCTTCGTTATAGAGTGGCAGGTCGCCAATTTCGACAATCTTCAGTTTGAGGTTCGCCGGTGCCAGCTCGGCCAGCGCCAGTGCGACTTTGCGGTTGATCGATGCTTTGCGCAGGCTGCCGACGACTACAGCGACGTTGTAGACATTGCTCATGGAAGACTCTCGACTGTCCGTGGGAAGAGCCTGTAGTTATAGATGATTCGATGACAGTTTCACCAGCGCGCAAGGGAAATTCCTCCGCACTGATTATTTTTTTCCTGTAGGAAAACTTACAGGGCTTGATGAAGGTCTACCAAGCCGCAAATCAAGCGTTTTATCTCCAGAGGTTCTAAGCAGATGGCAGCAGTACTCGTCGGTCAGTTCCATGCAAGAGATGCGGAAGGCCGCGTTTATTCCGTGCATGAGTTCCAGGAATCCACCCCGTCGGCAGACGGTCTCACCGGCATGGAGCCTGTCACCACCTACAAACTGGCGATTGGCGATCGCGTCAAAAAGCTCAGTGACAATGAGTTTTTGCTGGTTCAGTCGGACATTACCCTGATCCGCGAACCCGAGCCAACCGTCGCTCAATAACGCCTCGTTATGAGCAGAAGTCATATGCGCAGAGTTGGGGTAGGATTCAGCCTCTGACCCCACCTGCTGAACATGGACTTCACGCATGCGTTTACGTCATATCGAAGTGATTCAGGCGCTCTTGCAGACCGGTCACCTGGGCACGGCCGCCGAATGGCTGCAATTGCCGCTGACCGACGTTGAAGCGCGCTTGCGTGAAGCCGAGAGTGAGTTGGGGTTCATGCTGTTCGCCAGCGTGCGCGGACGCCTGCAGGCAACGCCCGAAGCCCGGGCATTGCAGGTGGAAATCGCCCATGTCTATGAAGCGCTGGAGCCAGTGCAGCGCCTGGCCAGCAGCCTCAAGCAATACCTCGCCCCGCCCCTGCGCATCATCGGCACCCCGCCGCTGGCCCAACAATTACTGCCACAAAGCCTTGCCGCCCTGCGCCGGCGCCTGCCTGACGCACCGTGCACCTTGCTTGGCGCATCAACCCGCGACATCGTCCGCAGCCTGTTGCTGCGCGAAAGCGATCTGGGCCTGAGCCTGCACGACCCCGAACACCCCGACATCCACGCCCGGCCACTGGCCCAAGGCAAGTTGCAGTTGCTCGCTCCCCACGGCTGGCTGCAACCGAAGCAAAAGTACATTTCCCTGCAGGACCTCGCCGGTCAGGCGATGATCGGCCTCGAAGGCCACGACCCGCTGAGCCCGGCACTGGAAAACAAGCTCCAGGCCCTGCGGCCTGTGCCGAGCATCCAGACCCGGGTGCAAACCCACCAGATGATGCGCAGCATGGTCGAGGCCGGCGAAGGGCTGGCCATCGTCGACCCGTTCACCGCCCTTGGCGCAAGGGCCGGCGGGCTGGACGTGTGCCCGTTGTCACCGGCAGTGCCGATCAGCCTGTACGCGCTGACCTGCAAACACGCGGCCACGCCTTCTGCGATTCAGACCCTGCTGGCAATCGTCACGGAACAAGCCGAGGCGATGCTGTCGAGCTGAGCGGGCGCTCCAGCGGATTATCGAACAATCGATACCAGAACAGCGCCACTTCGGCGGTGTTCGGATCGATGCCGCGATAACGCAAATGGTCGATACCGCCAATCACATAACCGCAACGCTCATACAGCCGACAGGCGCCGAGGTTGTTGTTCTGGGTTTCCAGCATGATCCCCGGCAGCTTCTTTTTGCGGCTCCAGAACTGCGCGACATCCAGCAACGCCTTGGCCACACCGTGCCGACGGGCCGGGGCATGCACCGCCAGCTCGTCGATATGGGCGAAGCCGTTCCAGTTGGTACTGATCACCAGATGACCGACCGGCTCGTCATCCAGATACGCCATGAAGATCGCGCTGTCGGGCGCATTGTGAAAGGCGCTGAACTCCTCCGGATCGATGCCGTAGCACTTGCGGTACGGCACGATCGGCGTCACCTGCCACTGCTCGACCGGTGCGCCGACCACCGCGGCCCCATACGCAACCACTTCAAAACTGAAGTCGCTGCCCCAGATATAAGGCGCAAAGCCCTCATCGGCGACCCGCACCGACAGCCCTGGGTATTTCGGATTCATGACCGGTTGCATACTCGGGAAAGTCCTCATTCCTTGACGCAATCGACGGTGTAGAACCGCCCATTGCCTTCATCTTCATGTTGCAGTCCATGCACATCAGCGACAAAACCGGGAAAGCTGCTATCGAACGTGCGGGCAAACTTCAGGTAGTCGATGATCGAGCGGGTGGCTTCGGTGAAGCGCTCGCCGGGCATGATCAACGGAATACCCGGCGGATACGGCACCAGCATCACCGCCGCGATCCGCCCCTCCAGCTCATCTATCGGCACCGCTTCGACTTCGCCACGCACCAGATGATCATAGGCGTGGGCCGGTTTCATGGCGATTTCCGGCAGTACCGTGTACATGCGTTTAAGGTGTCTGGCCGTGGCATTGCTGCGATAGCAGGCATGCAATTGATCGCACAGATCGCGCAGGCCCATGCCGCGATAACGCGTGTTGTCTTGTTGCGCAACGCACGGCAGGCAGGTTTCGAGACGGACGTTGGCATCGTAACTGCGCTTGAATTCCAGCAGTTCAGTAAGCAGCGTGCTCCATTTGCCTTTGGTGATGCCCATCGAAAACAGCACCAGAAACGAATACAGACCGGTCTTTTCCACCACCAGCCCACGCTCCCAGAGGAACTTGCTGACCACCGCCGCCGGGATGCCCTTCTCGCTCAACGCACCGCCGGCGTTCAACCCCGGCATCACCAGGGTGACTTTGATGGGGTCGAGCAGCACGTAGTCGTCACTGACTTCACCAAACCCGTGCCATTCGGCCTCCGGCTGCAACAGCCAGTCTTCGGTCTGCACGCGGTCGATACCTTCGACCCCCGGCGGTTGCCAGATCGAGAACCACCAGTCATCGGCGGCAATGTGCTGCCGCAGATTAGCCAACGCCCGGCGGAAGCTCAGGGCTTCGTCGAAGGTTTCCTGCAACAGCGAGCGCCCGGCCGGGCCTTCCATCATCGCCGATGCCACGTCCAGCGAAGCTATGATGCTGTACTGCGGCGAGGTCGAGATGTGCATCATGAACGCTTCGTTGAAACGATCACGGTCCAGTTGCCGCGCCCCGCCGTCCTGCACGTGAATCATCGAAGCCTGACTGAATGCGGCGAGCAGTTTGTGCGTGGAATGGGTGGTGAACACCAGCGGGCTGGTTTCGCTGCGCGAGGTGGCCATGCCGTAGCGACCGGCGAAGAACTCGTGAAACGCCGCGTAGGCGTACCAGGCTTCGTCGAAATGCAGCACTTCGACGCTGTTGCCCAGGTTCTGCTTGATCAGCTCGGCGTTGTAGCACAAGCCGTCGTAGGTTGAGTTGGTGACCACCGCCAGTTTGACTTTCGGCTCACGCCCCTTGGTCAACGGGCTGGCCTCGATCTTGGCCTGAATCGATTCGCGACTGAATTCACTCAGCGGAATCGGGCCGATGATCCCCAGTTCATTGCGCTCCGGACACAGGTACAGCGGGATTGCGCCGGTCATGATGATCGCGTGCAGCACCGATTTGTGACAGTTGCGATCAACCAGTACCAGGTCGTCGCGACCGACCATCGAGTGCCAGACAATTTTGTTGGCGGTCGAGGTGCCATTGATCACGAAAAAGGTGTGGTCGGCGCCGAAGTTGCGCGCCGCGCGGGCTTCCGCTTCAGCGAGGGGGCCAGTGTGGTCGAGTAGCGAACCGAGTTCCGGTACGGACACCGACAAATCCGAACGCAGGGTATTTTCCCCGAAGAACTGATGAAACGCCTGCCCCACCGGACTCTTGTGATACGCCACACCGCCGCCGTGGCCTGGGGTGTGCCAGGAATAATTGGAGTCGGCTGTGTGCTGCACCAGCGCCTTGAAAAATGGCGGCAGCAAACCATCCAGATACTTGCGCGCCGCCCGCGCCACTTGCCGGGCGAGGAACGGCACGGTGTCTTCGAACAGATACAGGATGCCGCGCAGTTGATTGAGCTCGGCCATGGCATCGGCCGGGGCGTTTTCCAGGGTGACCTGTTCGCCCAGGGCAAAGATCGGCAGATCCGGTGCGCGCACCCGCGCCAGGCCGATCAGTTCGGCCATGTTCTGCAATAAATGGGAGTTCGTGCTGGCGTCTTCGGCAGCGATCAGCATGCACGCCAGACCATGATGGGTCGAAGCCACCAACCGCCCTTCGGTGTAATCGGTGGCCGAAACGATATTGAAACCTTCCTGCTCCAACTCGCGGGCGATGCCACGGATACGGTCACCGGCGACCGTGTCGGCCTTGATGTCGCGGTGGACGATCAACACCGGAAACTTCAAATCTTTGTACATGAGGCTCAGTGTCCTGAGGCGGCGGGTCAATGTCTGCCAATGCACTCAGGGTAGAGGGTTGCAGCGAAAGTGGCGAGGGTGGCCAGTTGGCTTCATGACACCTGACCTGACTTTTGTGGCGAGAGAGCTTGCTCCCTCACCACAGGGACAGGGTCAAGCCTGCGCGTCAGCCTCGGCGATCTGCGTCCACAACGCCGGACCACCGGCGGATTTGGCAATGATCTCCAGCCGCGCCATATGCGCCGCCAGCTCTTCTTCCGTCGCCCGAATGATCCGCGCGGGCTGGCGATCGGCCGGCAGACGCCGGATCTCGGTGGCGGAGTTGTCCGCACCCTCTCCTGTGCCATTGCCGTCGGAAGCGTTACCGGCCAGCGACAGACTGGTCTGGCCACCGGTCATGGTCAGGTAGACGTCGGCGAGAATCTCCGAGTCGAGCAAGGCGCCGTGCAGTTCACGGCCGGAGTTGTCGACGCCATAACGTTTGCACAACGCATCGAGGCTGTTGCGCTGCCCCGGGTGACGTTCCCGGGCCATCATCAGGGTGTCGAGGATCGAACAGTGCCGGGTGATGTCAGCGCGATCGTGCTGGCCCATCAAGGCGAATTCGTTGTTGATGAAGCCAACATCGAACGCCGCGTTATGGATGATCAGCTGCGCGCCGTTGATGAACTCGAAAAACTCGTCGGCCACCTCGGCGAAACGCGGTTTGCCGACGAGGAATTCGTTGGTGATGCCGTGAACGCCGATCGCGCCTTCGTCACTCTCGCGATCCGGCTGCAGATAGACGTGAAAGTGCCGGCCCGTGAGGCGCCGACCGATCAGTTCGACACAGCCGATTTCAATGATCCGGTGACCATCGGTCACCGGCATGCCGGTGGTTTCGGTATCGAGTACAACGGATCTGGTGGCCATCAGTGTTCAATTCTCAACGGGGTCAATCGTGCAAAAAAGCGGATGTTAACACGCTCGGCGGGGTGTTTCAGTCAGACCGTGGCGCGCCCTTCGCGAGCAAGCTCGCTCCCACATTGGAATGCATTCCAATTCAGGGAAGGGGCATCAGATCTGGACTGCATTTCCCTGTGGGAGCGAGCTTGCTCGCGAATGGCCGCACCACGGTTCAGAAGCGAAATCAGCTTTGCTTGTAGCCGCGCACTTCATCCACGCCACGGTTGGCCAACTGGTCAGCCCGCTCGTTGCCGTGATGCCCGATGTGCCCGCGCACCCACTTCCAGGTGACCTTGTGACGATTGACCTGCTCGTCGAGTTCTTTCCACAGATCAGCATTTTTCACCGGTTCTTTCGCCGCCGTTTTCCAGCCGCGCTTCTTCCAGTTGGCCATCCACTCGTTGATGCCTTTCATCACGTACTGCGAGTCGGTCACCAGCAACACTTCGCAGGGCCGCTTCAAGGCTTCGAGGCCACGGATGGCGCCGAGCAGTTCCATGCGGTTGTTGGTGGTATTGGCCTCGCCGCCCCACAGTTCCTTTTCGACGCCCTTGCACACCAGCAAGGCGCCCCAGCCGCCCGGACCGGGGTTGCCCTTACAGGCGCCGTCGGTGAACAGTTCTACGCTATCGACGCTTTCGCTCATGCCAGTCTATCCAGAATAAATG
>NZ_QAIU01000115.1:741-14539 GCF_003061205.1 Pseudomonas sp. HMWF006 | reverse complement strand
GTGTGGCGTCGCACTCGTCTAATTCCGGGTTATCGGTGACGACGCCATCCTTGGTCACGTACGGGCCGGTGTAGCCGCAGTTCGGCCCGCGGTAGCCGCCGGTGAGGCACCAGTGACAAAGCGTCGTAGCCTGCCGGCCGATGGACTCGTTGCCGACGTCGCCCGGACTGGCAAGCTCCCAACTGACGTTTTCCCCGTCCTCGTTCGTCTTCTGGTCGATGTACCAGACCTCGATCGTTTCTTGGGTTGGGTCTGCCGTTGGATTGCCGGCCGGGAAGTTTGCGGCGTCGAGATATGTGCCCAGCGTGTGCCGCATCGTCAGCTTGAACTCGAGCAGATCCTCGAACGCTAGACAGAGCGCGGTGATGCGCCCGTTGACGTTGCCAACCGAAAGCGTGGGCCGAACAGCCGTGCCATCCCCGCTTGCCTCAATGCCTTCGATCTGCATCGGCCAAGCGCTGTACTCGTTGCCCTGCCAGTAGATCGCCTTCGCCGGCAGTTGGTCGGCATTGTCGCCGGCGGCGATCAGCTCGGCCGCCATATGCGGGATCGCGTGCCCGTGGAAGCGCAGAATACCTGATTCACAAGCTGGAGCAGTTGCGCCAGCAGAAGGTGTACGGCGTCAGGCGAGTGAGGACGTGGCGGGAAGCGGCGACTCGCTTCCTGCTGGAAGTGAAGGATCAGGCTTCAATCCACATCTCGGCCACCTATATGGAGCAGCTCGACCCGTTCATTGGCGATATGCCGCTGACCCACATCGACGACGATGCGCTCGCACCATACATCCAGTCGAAGTTGAATCCAGCGGTAGGGAAACCAGTCACGAACCGGACAGTGAATATCGCGCTTCAGCGTGTCATCAGGGTGCTAAACCTCTGCGCGCGAAAGTGGCGTGATGAGGAGCGACGGCCGCTGCTGGACGTGGTGCCGATGATTTCGCTGCTGGACGAGAAAACGAACAGCCGAAAGCCCTACCCGCTTTCATGGGAAGAGCAGTCGATCCTGTTCGCCGAACTCCCGGCGCACCTTCAGACCATGGCCATGTTCAAGGTCAATACAGGTTGCCGGGGGCAGGAAGTTTGCAAGCTTCAGTGGAATTGGGAGATTGCGGTACCGGAGCTGGGAACAAGCGTGTTTCTGATACCTGCGGGATTTGGGGGAAGAAGCGCCAGGTCTGGCGTGAAGAACAGAGACGAACGTCTGGTCGTGATGAATGACGTTGCCAAGTCAGTGATCGAGAAGCAGCGCGGCAAGCATCCGCTCTACGTCTTCCCGTTTGGCAAGCCAGATGGGGATGGGAATGAAACGACGGTTCACCGCATGAATGACTCGGCCTGGAAGAAGGCGCGGATCCGAGCGGCGAAAAAGTGGCAGGAGAAATTCTTGCGGCCGGCACATGACGGCTTTGCCAGAATCCGAATTCACGACTTGAAGCACACCTTTGGGAGAAGGCTGCGTGCGGCTGGCGTGACTGAGGAGGATCGCAAAGCGCTGCTCGGCCACAAGAATGGAAGCATCACCAGCCACTACTCGGCAGCGGAGTTGGATCAGCTCATTGCGGCGGCAAATAAGGTATCAGCAACCGACTCGCGCGCACCAGCGCTGACGATTCTGAAAAGGAGGGAAGCATGATCGAAAATGCCAAGGTCACTCGGAAAGTCACTATGGCAGAAACAACAAAGCCGCTCGAAAGCGGCTAAGTCATTGAATAATATGGTCGGGACGGAGTGATTCGAACACTCGACCCCTAGCACCCCATGCTAGTGCGCTACCGGACTGCGCTACGCCCCGACTGGTTTTGCAATCGTTCCTCTTCTCGAAGAACGCTCAAGAATATATCGCAAGCGTTTGAAAACTGGAAGTATTCAAACGCTGCTTTTTATTTCTTGAGGACCACCAACACGTCTTCCAACTCAGCAATCATCTGCCGAATCATCTGCTTGTATTGGGTGGTGTCGTCTTTGGCTTCATCACCGGACAAACGCAAGCGTGCGCCGCCAATGGTGAATCCCTGATCGTAAAGGAGCGCGCGGATCTGCCGGATCATCAGCACGTCCTGGCGCTGATAATACCGGCGGTTTCCGCGGCGTTTGACGGGGTTGAGTTGAGGAAACTCCTGCTCCCAATAGCGCAGCACGTGTGGCTTTACGGCACACAGCTCGCTGACTTCACCAATGGTGAAGTAGCGTTTGCCCGGGATGACGGGTAGTTCGTCGTTATGACTTGGTTCCAGCATAAGCCTCAACTCGGGCCTTCAACTTCTGCCCTGGACGAAAGGTGACCACACGGCGAGCCGTGATCGGGATTTCTTCCCCCGTTTTCGGGTTGCGGCCAGGCCGCTGGCGTTTGTCCCGAAGGTCGAAATTGCCGAAACCGGACAATTTGACCTGCTCGTTGTCTTCAAGAGCGTGCCTGATTTCCTCGAAAAACAGTTCGACCAATTCCTTGGCTTCCCGCTTGTTCAGGCCCAGCTCTTCATACAGACGTTCCGCCATCTCAGCTTTCGTCAAAGCCCCCATACGTCACTTCCTTAACGTGGCGTTCAACCTTTGTTCGAGCGAGGTGAGGATATTTTGCGTCGTCGAATTCACCTCATCGTCATTAAGAGTGCGCGATGGATGCTGCCAGGTCAAGCCAACTGCAAGGCTTTTTCTATCAGGATCAATGCCTTTACCCTGATACACGTCAAACAGCCTGAGATCTGTGAGCCATTCGCCTGCATTTTCACGGATTACGTCCAGTACGGCCGCGGATGCGACGTCTTTGTGCGCAATCAGTGCAAGGTCACGACGCACTTCAGGAAAGCGCGACAACTCGTGGAATTTCGGCATTTTACCGAGCGCCACTTCAGCCAGAACCAGCTCGAAAACGAAGACCGGACGATCCAGGCCCAAGGCTTTCGACAATTCAGGGTGAATCGCGCCGATGAAGCCCACTTCACGCCCTTCGCGCTCGATACGTGCGGTTTGACCCGGGTGCAGCGCCGGGTGTTTGCCCGGTGCGAACGTGAACGAATCCAGCGCACCGGCAAAGCCCAGCACCGCTTCCACGTCGGCTTTGACGTCGAAGAAATCGACGGTATCGCGGCCTTGCGCCCAGCCTTCCGGCAGACGGCTGCCGCAGACCACACCGGACAGCATTGGCTCTTGCTTCAGGCCTTCCAGTTGACCGACAAAACGCAGACCGCTTTCGAACAGACGTACGCGATCCTGCTGACGGTTCAGGTTGTGCTGCAACGCTTTGACCAGACCCGGCCACAGCGACGAACGCATCGCCGCCATGTCGTTGGAGATCGGATTGGCCAGCAACAGCGGCTCGACGCCCGGATTGAACAGTTCGAACTGTTTCGGATCGATGAAGCTGTATGTGATCGCTTCCTGATAACCACGCGCAACCAGCAGGCGGCGCAGTTCTGGCAGATCGCTACGCGCCTCAGCCTTGGCTTGTGGCGCCAGGCGTGCTTGCGGGTAACGAACCGGCAGACGGTTATAGCCATACAGACGGGCCAGTTCTTCGATCAGATCGACTTCCAGGCTGATATCGAAGCGATGGCTCGGCACTTCTACGCGCCACTGGCCTTCACCATCGGCTGCAATGCCAAGACCCAGGCCGCCGAGCAGACGCTCGACCTGAGCCGAGTCCATCTCCATGCCAAGCATCTGAGTGATGCGCTGGGCACGCAGAGTGATCGGAGCGATTGACGGCAGGTGCTGTTCGCTGACGGTCTCGATGATCGGACCGGCTTCGCCGCCAGTGATCTCCAGCAGCAGGCCGGTAGCGCGCTCCATGGCTTCACGGGCCAGTTGCCAGTCCACGCCACGCTCGTAGCGGTGCGAAGCATCGGTGTGCAGGCCGTAGGAACGGGCCTTGCCTGCCACCGCGATCTGGTCGAAGAACGCTGATTCAAGGAATACGTCGCGAGTGGTCGCGGAGACACCGCTGTGCTCACCGCCCATCACGCCGGCAATCGCCAACGCGCGAGTGTGGTCGGCAATTACCAGCGTATCGCTGCGCAGGCTGACTTCCTGACCGTCGAGCAGCACCAGCTTCTCACCCTCTTCCGCCATGCGCACGCGGATGCCGCCATTGATTTCGGCGAGATCGAAAGCGTGCAGGGGCTGACCCAGCTCCAGCATCACGTAGTTGGTGATGTCGACAGCCGCGTCGATGCTGCGCACGTCAGCGCGGCGCAGGCGTTCAACCATCCACAGCGGCGTCGGCCTGGACAGATCGACGTTACGGATAACGCGCCCCAGGTAACGCGGGCATGCGGCTGGGGCCAGCACTTCTACCGAACGCACTTCATCGTGCACGGCCGCAACGGCGGCCACGACCGGACGGGTAACCGGAGTCGCGTACAGCGCGCCGACTTCACGGGCCAGACCGGCCAGGGACAGGCAGTCGCCACGGTTCGGGGTCAGGTCGACCTCGATGCTGGCATCTTCCAGATCCAGATACACACGGAAGTCTTCGCCCACCGGTGCATCGGCCGGCAGCTCCATCAGACCGTCGTTGCCTTCACCGACTTGCAGCTCGGCTTGCGAGCAGAGCATGCCGTTGGACTCAACGCCGCGCAGCTTGGCTTTCTTGATCTTGAAGTCGCCCGGCAGCTCGGCGCCGATCATGGCAAACGGAATCTTCAGGCCCGGGCGCACGTTTGGCGCTCCGCACACGACCTGGAAGGTTTCCGTGCCATTGCTGACCTGGCACACCCGCAACTTGTCGGCATCAGGGTGCTGCTCGGTGCTCAGCACCTCGCCCACTACCACGCCGCTGAATACACCGGCGGCCGGCGTCACGCTATCGACCTCAAGGCCGGCCATCGACAGACGGGCAACCAGCTCGTCGCGATTTACCTGCGGGCTAACCCAGCCACGCAGCCATTGTTCACTGAATTTCATCCTGCTCTCCTAAGAATTCGTTACGACTAGCGAAATTGCGCGAGGAACCGCAAGTCGTTGTCGAAGAACAGACGCAAGTCGTTCACGCCGTAACGGAGCATGGCCAGACGCTCGACGCCCATGCCAAAGGCAAAGCCGGAGAACTCTTCCGGGTCGATGCCGGACATACGCAACACGTTCGGGTGAACCATGCCGCAACCCATCACTTCCAGCCAGCCGGTCTGCTTGCAGACGCGGCAGCCTTTGCCGCTGCACATCACGCATTCCATATCGACTTCAGCGGATGGTTCGGTGAACGGGAAGTACGAAGGACGGAAACGTACGGCCAGTTCTTTCTCGAAGAACACCCGCAGGAATTCTTCGATGGTGCCTTTGAGATCGGCAAAATTGATGTCGCGATCAACCAGCAGGCCTTCGACCTGGTGGAACATCGGCGAGTGGGTGATATCGGAGTCGCTGCGGTACACACGGCCCGGGCAGACGATGCGGATCGGCGGTTGCTTGGACTCCATGGTGCGGACCTGTACCGGCGAGGTATGGGTGCGCAGCAACATGTTTGCATTGAAATAGAAGGTGTCATGCATCGACCGGGCCGGGTGATGGCCTGGGATGTTGAGCGCTTCGAAGTTGTGGTAGTCGTCTTCGACCTCAGGGCCTTCGGCAATGCCGTAGCCGATGCGGGTGAAGAACTGTTCGACACGCTCCAGAGTCCGGGTCACCGGATGCAGGCCACCGGAGGTCTGGCCACGGCCCGGCAACGTCACGTCAATGGATTCGGCAGACAGTTTGGCAGCCAGTTCGGCTTCCTCAAACAGAGCCATGCGCGCATTGAGAACGCCTGTGACACGTTCCTTGGCAACGTTGATCAGCGCGCCGACTTGCGGACGCTCTTCTGCCGGCAAATTCCCCAGGGTCTTCATCACCTGAGTCAATTCGCCTTTTTTGCCAAGGTATTGAACCCGGATTTGCTCCAGGGCATTGATATCTTCAGCGCTTTGCACAGCCTCTAGTGCTTGAGAGACCAGCGCATCCAGGTTTTCCATGTACAGACTCCAGATACAAAATAGGGGAAGAGCTTGAAGGCTCTTCCCCTATTTATGACGTTTAACACCTGGCCTCACAGAGATGAGGCCGGGTGACTGTCGGGGGTACTTAAGCCAAGGTGGCTTTAGCTTTCTCGACAATCGCAGCAAACGCCGCTTTTTCGTTCACTGCCAGATCAGCCAGAACCTTACGGTCGATCTCGATGGACGCTTTTTTCAGGCCAGCGATGAAACGGCTGTAGGACAGACCGTTAACACGAGCACCAGCGTTGATACGAGCGATCCACAGAGCGCGGAACTGACGTTTTTTCTGACGACGGTCACGGTAGGCGTATTGGCCTGCCTTGATTACCGCTTGCTTGGCAACACGGAATACGCGGGAGCGTGCGCCGTAGTAGCCTTTAGCAAGTTTCAGAATTTTTTTGTGACGTTTACGGGCAATGACGCCACGCTTTACACGAGCCATGAGTTACTTCCTCTATTCTTGACTAAAATTAACGAAGGCGCAGCATGCGCTCGACTTTTGCCACGTCAGACGGATGCAGCAAGCTGCTACCGCGCAGTTGACGCTTACGCTTGGTCGACATTTTAGTCAGGATGTGGCTCTTGAAAGCGTGCTTGTGCTTGATACCGTTAGCAGTTTTCAGAAACCGCTTAGCAGCACCACTTTTGGTTTTCATTTTTGGCATGTTCGGATACTCCGCATTCAGTTGATAAACATAATCAGAAGGCCTGCCGTGCCCTGTTGATTACTTCTTCTTTTTCGGGGCGATGACCATGATCAGCTGGCGTCCTTCCATCTTAGGATGCTGTTCGACCGAACCGTACTCGAGCAGGTCAGCTTCAACCCGCTTGAGGAGTTCCATCCCCAGCTCCTGGTGGGCCATCTCACGGCCGCGGAATCGCAAGGATACCTTGGCCCTGTCCCCATCACTCAGGAAACGTACCAGGTTGCGCAGTTTTACCTGGTAATCCCCTTCCTCCGTCCCTGGACGAAACTTGATTTCTTTTACCTGAATCTGCTTCTGGTTCTTCTTCGCCGCTGCAATCTGCTTCTTCTTTTCGAAGATCGACTTGCCGTAGTCCATCACCCGGCAAACCGGTGGGACTGCGTCTGCGGAGATTTCTACCAGATCAAGCTTTGCTTCTTCAGCAATACGAAGCGCTTCATCAATAGAGACGATGCCAACCTGCTCGCCGTCAGCGCCAATTAACCGAACCTCGCGTGCCGAGATATTCTCATTGATCGGCGCTTTCGGTGCAGCTCGTTTATCTTGTCTCGGTTCACGCTTAATAATAATTACTCCGAATCTGGGCGACCACGCCGGGAAACCGCTTGCGCGAGAAACTCAGCGAACTGGGCGACGGGCATCGAGCCCAGGTCAGCACCTTCACGAGTACGCACAGCGACAGTCTGCATCTCGACTTCCTTATCTCCGATAACCAAAAGATAGGGAACCTTGAGCAAAGTATGCTCGCGGATTTTAAAGCCGATCTTTTCATTTCTCAAGTCGGACTTGGCACGAAATCCGCTTTCGTTGAGAGTTTTTTCGACTTCAGCGACAAAATCTGCCTGTTTATCAGTGATATTCATGATCACTGCCTGGGTTGGCGCCAGCCACGCAGGGAATGCACCTTCGTAATGCTCGATCAGAATCCCGACGAAACGCTCGAAGGATCCGAGGATCGCACGGTGCAACATGACCGGGTGCTTGCGGCTGTTGTCTTCGGAGACGTATTCGGCACCGAGACGGACAGGCAGGTTGAAATCGAGCTGCAAGGTACCACACTGCCACACGCGACCGAGGCAATCTTTCAGCGAGAACTCGATCTTCGGACCGTAGAACGCACCTTCACCCGGCTGCAGATCGTACGGCAGGCCAGCGGAATCAAGGGCTGCGGCCAGTGCGGCTTCGGCGCGATCCCACAGTTCGTCGGAACCTACACGTTTTTCCGGACGAGTGGACAGCTTCATCTCGACGTCGGTAAAGCCGAAGTCGCGATAAACATCCATGGTCAGCTTGATGAAGGCAGCGGATTCGGCCTGCATCTGCTCTTCGGTGCAGAAAATGTGGGCGTCGTCCTGAGTGAACGCACGCACGCGCATGATGCCGTGCAGCGCGCCCGACGGCTCGTTGCGGTGGCAGGCACCGAATTCGGCCAGGCGCATCGGCAGCTCACGGTAGCTCTTAAGGCCCTGATTGAACACCTGCACGTGGCAAGGGCAGTTCATCGGCTTGATGGCGTAGTCGCGGCTCTCCGACTCGGTGGTGAACATGTTGTCGGCGTAGTTGGCCCAGTGCCCGGATTTCTCCCACAGGCTGCGATCGACCACTTGCGGGGTCTTGATCTCGAGGTAGCCGTTGTCACGCTGCACCTTGCGCATGTATTGCTCGAGCACCTGGTACAAGGTCCAGCCATTCGGGTGCCAGAACACCATGCCCGGCGCTTCTTCCTGGGTGTGGAACAGGCCCAGGCGCTTGCCGATCTTGCGGTGATCGCGCTTTTCCGCTTCTTCGATGCGCTGGATGTATGCCGCCAGCTGCTTCTTGTCAGCCCAAGCGGTACCGTAAACGCGCTGCAGCTGCTCGTTTTTGGCATCACCGCGCCAGTAGGCACCGGACAACTTGGTCAGCTTGAAGGATTTCAGGAAGCGGGTGTTCGGCACGTGCGGACCGCGGCACATGTCGACGTATTCTTCGTGGTAGTACAGACCCATGGCCTGCTCGTTCGGCATGTCCTCGACCAGGCGCAGCTTGTAGTCTTCGCCGCGGGCCTTGAACACTTCGATCACTTCGGCGCGCGGAGTGACCTTTTTGATGACGTCGTAATCCTTGTCGATCAGCTGATGCATGCGCTGTTCGATGGCGGCCATGTCGTCCGGCGTGAAGGGACGCTCGAAGGCGATGTCGTAATAGAAGCCTTCGTCGATGACCGGACCGATAACCATTTTGGCGGTCGGGTACAGCTGCTTGACCGCATGGCCAACCAGGTGTGCGCAAGAGTGGCGAATGATCTCCAGCCCCTCTTCATCCTTTGGCGTGATGATTTGCAGCGTCGCGTCGCTGTCGATGAGGTCGCAGGCGTCGACCAGCTTGCCGTTGACCTTGCCGGCCACGGTGGCCTTGGCCAGGCCTGCACCAATGGATGCAGCGACCTCGGCTACGGAAACCGGGTGATCGAATGAACGTTGACTGCCGTCGGGAAGAGTAATAGTTGGCATGGCGCCTCCTCTCCTAGTGGTGACCCCTACCAAAGGTCACGTGGGTTGGGATGAGCCAGTACAAGATCCGATCCAGGCCATTCAATGACGAACGCCTGCCTTACAGCGGCAGGAGCCTTGCGGCCAACCGGAAAACCGAACCAGAGTGACTGGGATTCAAATCAGAATGTTCGCACGCTGACCGCTGCCGGGGCTGAAGGCCGTCCGGAGCCTGAGAACGCTTGAGCCCGGCATGCTAGCACAGATGAACGGTCATCGACTCGAACGATTTGCAACGCTGAAGATTTGCGCATTTTTGCGGAGCGAAGTGAACTTGGGATATACGCTTTGCCTCAAATAGGCTGAGAATCGTCGCCGATATCAAACCAGGAGTTTCAGACATGCGCCTTATCCGACTTTTTGCTTTCGCGGCCCCGCTGGCCCTGCTGCTGCCGCTGAGCGCCAACGCCGCGTGGCCTGCCGGCGTAAAGAAGCAATACATGGATGATTGCACCAAAGCCGCAGCCCAAAGCGTCAATCCAACCGTAGCCAAACAGCACTGCACTTGCGGTGCGGATGTTCTGGAGAAGAAATTCACCACGCAAGAGATCGCACAACTGATGGACAAGAACACCCCGCCGAGCGGTGAACTGGGTCAGCGCGCATTGAAAGAAATCTCGGTTTGCCGAGTGCAGAAATAAGCGCTGACGATTGCTTTTTCGGGTCTGCGACAGCCTTAAAACCGTCAAAAAGGCCCTGATTTCGATAATTTACGCAGGTTTTATAGCTTTTTTTACGCCCTGTTTTTTCGGCCAAAAGCCTCTGAAACCGGGGCCTGCAGACATTTCAGAGGTTGAAATGAATGCAATATGAAAGCAAACAGCACGTCCGGGGGGCTACCAAAGCGAACATTTCGACTATGATACTCCGGTGTGCCCAGTTGGCCTGAGCAGCACAGTACTACTGAAAATATATGTTTCTTGGAGATACACCATGTCTAATCGCCAAACCGGCACCGTTAAATGGTTCAACGATGAAAAAGGCTTCGGCTTCATCACTCCTCAAGGTGGCGGTGACGACCTGTTCGTACACTTCAAAGCTATCGAATCCGACGGTTTCAAAAGCCTGAAAGAAGGCCAGACCGTCTCTTTCGTGGCTGAGAAAGGCCAAAAGGGTATGCAAGCTGCACAAGTTCGCCCAGAGTAATTTCCCGGCGCACTAAAAAAACCCCGTCCATGTGACGGGGTTTTTTATGCCTGCAACAAAAGTCGTCAGCGATCAGCCGCAGTTGACGCGGGTGACGACCAGATTGGCGTCGGTGTTCAGGTTCAGGCGATCGGAGCGGTACTCCAGAGTGATCATGTCGGTTGGTTTGAGGAAGCGGGCATTTTGCGCGCCGGCCTTGGCGCGAGCCTGATCCAGCAGCGCTGGCGACGCTTTCTTGCCAATGGCGAACTCCGCTGCCGTTGCTTCACAGCGACTATGACCGGACTCGGTGGCCACTGGATCCTTTGCCGACTCGCTGGAACTCGTACTGCAACCGGCCAACAGGGCGGTAGCCATCAGTGCACCCAGTGTCGCGAACTTCAAAGGCATGAAGCCTCCTTGTTTTCAAAAAGTTGAGCTGAGATCGTGCGACCGCCATTACGGCGTTTGGTTTCACCACAGTGAGCATCACCGCCCCACGACCGGAAAAACGCCGAGTGTGCCTGAGCCTCGCCCCGCTCCTCATCAATCAATCGTGACTGAATATTAACGACGCTCAATACACGTCAATGTAGTCGTACGGTGGATTCGGCCAGTTGTCCTTCAACGCGTTGAAAATCTGCATCACCCACACCTCGTCGCTGGCGGCGACATTTCCGACGTAGCCTGAGCCCTTGGCCCAGGTTTCCAGGCGAAACAGCAAGCCGTCGATATCCTGGCCGCCGGTCACGCCCGAAGAAATGTAGGCGATACCGCCCTTGGTCACACGCAGTTGAGTGTGTTCGTCATCACTGGCCGAGGCGAGCAACTGGCGCACAGCCTCCAGCGTGAGGCCGTCGGGGGAATTCAAATCGATCTGCACAGCGCGATCCTTGGAAAGCCTTAAAAGACCAAGTGTCGCATAGCGCCCCGGTCATGCCTAAGTCGCAGTGTCAAACGCCCGACAAAATGGTTAACTCGACACATCGTTCTCCCGACTTCCCGAGCCTTATCATGACGACCGTAAGCATCGACGCCGACATCAAAGCCAAATGGGCCGACGGGCACAGCTCCTATAGCCCCGACACCACAGAAGAGCTGGCATTGATAGGAATCGATCTATTGGTCAAGGAGCTTGGAATCGAGGCAGCCCAGCAATTCATCAAGCAGATTTTCGAGCGCTATCCGACCGAACAGATCGAGCATGAGCACGCAGAGAGGAAGTAGCACCCGCAGGCTGGCACCTGCGGGTCGGATTTTTTACTTCAGGCGCTTGAGCCGCTCGGTGAGCAGATCGAAGAAACCCTGGGCATCGCCATTTTCGACCCAGAAGGCATTTTTCGGCGCCTTGAGTCCGTCATACCAATCGACAATGGTCTGACCGAATGTCGGCCCCTCACGGCTATCGACCACCACATTCACTGAACGACCGGTAAACAGTTCCGGCTTGAGCAAGTAAGCCACGACGGTGGCGTCATGCACCGGCCCACCCGGAATACCGTAGTGCTCCATGTCCCCTTTGATGTACTCGTTGAGGATGTCGCCAACGATTTTGCTCGCATTGTTGTTCAGCGCCGCAATCTGCTTCAGGCGGGCGTCGCTGGTGAGGATCTTGTGGGTCACGTCCAGCGGCAGGTAGGTCAGCTTGACGCCGCTTTTGAGCACCACTTCAGCCGCTTGCGGGTCGGCAAACAGGTTGAATTCGGCCACCGGGGTGATGTTGCCGCCGTTGAAGTGTGCCCCACCCATGATCACCACTTCCTTGATGCCCTGAACGATCTCGGGCTCCTGGATCAGCGCCAGCGCCAGGTTGGTCTGCGGACCGAGCATGGCAATCGTGATGCTGTGCGGCTTGGCCTTTTTCAAGGTGTCGATCAGATAATTGACCGCATTGCCTTCTGCCAGGCCTTTTTTCGGTTCGTGCACGGTGACACCCGACAGGCCTTCCTTGCCGTGAATGTTTTCGGCGTAGATCGGCGTACGCATCAGCGGTTTCGGTGCACCGGCATAAACCGGAACATCCTCGCGCCCCGCCCACTCGCGAGCCAGACGCGCGTTGCGCGAGGTCTTGTCGAGGCGGACATTGCCGGCCACGGTGGTCAACGCGCGAATGTTCAGCTCGTCCGGCGAGGCCAGTGCGAACAGCAAGGCGACCACGTCGTCAGCGCCCGGATCAGTATCAATGATCAGGTCGATTTTTTCCGCCGCCTGGGCGCCGGTCGCAGTAATGACGGACAAAAGCAGCAGACTCCGAAGCAATTGATGCAGTGTGTGAGCATAGCGTTGCATGGCGCATTCCTTGTGCATTTGAAATTGAAAGTTAGAACGTAACACCGGCCACCAGCACGATGTTGCAGTACGGCTGACATTCGCCTGTACGAACAATCGCCCGAGCCTGTCGGCTAAGAACCTTGAATTGTTCGTGACTGAGCAGATCGCGACGACCCAGCGCCCCCTCTTCATTCAACACATCCAGCGTTGTCAGCGCTGTCGGCTGCTTGTCGAAGATTTCTTTGGCCAGCACATGGCTTTCCACCTGCATCTCGCTGAGCACGATTTTCAGGGTGCTGACGAAATCCGGAACGCCGTGGGTCAGCGCCAGGTCAATCAGCTCGACGCCCGGCGGCACCGGCAATCCGGCGTCACCGATCACGACCATGTCGCCATGACCCAAAGAGGCAATCAGTCGCGATAACGCGACGTTAAGCAAAGGAGTCTTTTTCATGCGGGTTTGAATGCCTGTACGTCGGACATGCTGGGAATGGAGGGTTGTGCGCCGGCGCGGGTGACCGACAGGGCAGCGGCGATCTGACCGTAACGGATCGCCTCGGCTTCGGACTTGCCGTCGGCCAGGGCAGCGGCAAAACCACCGACAAAGGTGTCGCCTGCCGCTGTGGTATCGACGGCTTTCACCTTCGGTGCCCGGAAGTGTTCGAACCCCTTGCCGTTGGCAAACAGCGAACCTTCGGCGCCGAGGGTAATGATGACTTTACCCGCCCCCATCGCGATCAGGCGGCTGGCAGCCTTTTCTGCCGACTCCCGCGACTCGACCGGCAGACCGCTCAGGGCCGCGGCTTCGCTCTCGTTGGGTATCAGGTAGTCGATGGCCGCGAACCAGTCGGCAGGCAAAGGACGACTGGCCGGCGCAGGATTGAGGATCACGGTCTTGCCCAGCGTGCGGGCGCGCTTGAGCGCATACCCCACGGTGGCATCCGGGATCTCGAGCTGACAGATAATCACGTCAGCATTCTGCAGAACGGCATCGAAACGATCGATCACCGCAGGCGTCATGGCGCCATTGGCGCCGGCGACGATGACAATCGCGTTCTGACTGTGGTCATCGACCACAATCAATGCCACGCCACTGGAGCCCTCGACCACGCTCACTGCCTGACAATCAATCTGCTCGGCCAGCAAGGCGTCACGCAATTGCACGCCATAGTCGTCATTGCCCACACAGCCGATCA
>NZ_QAIU01000115.1:0-731 GCF_003061205.1 Pseudomonas sp. HMWF006 | reverse complement strand
GTGCACGGGTGACCAGATCCATGTTCAGGCTGCCTATTACCACTACATTTGCTGGCATACATCACTACTCGTCAATTCGGTTTTCAGCGGTATTCAGTGAACACGCCAGACAGCGGCGCAGTTGATTCGCGCAGAACAATACTCGGTGTCACGATCCGTTGATCGGTGACCATCTGCGGCGTGGCAATCCTTCGCAGCAAGACCTCGGCGGCCATTTCACCCAGTTGCAGGATCGACTGGCCAACCGTGGTCAATGCCGGATACACATAGCGACTCATCTGGATATCGTCGAAACCGATCACTGACAGTTCACCCGGCACCCGCACGTTGCGCTCGGCGGCCGCGCGCAAGACACCGATGCCGATCATGTCGTTACCGGCAAAAATGGCGCTCGGCGGATCGTTCTCAAGCAGGATGGCCGCCGCGTTATAACCACCGGTACTGGTGAAATCACTCTCCAGCATGCGCGCAGGGCGCACTTCGATGCCCGCCTCTTTCAGCGCCCGGCAATATCCCGCCTGGCGCATCTGCGCCACACTGGTGCTCGCCGGACCTCCGATCGTGGCGATATCGCGATGCCCCAACTCGAGCAAATGGCGGGTTGCAAGATAGGCACCGTATTCATGGTCGATACGCACCAGATCCGCATCCACGCCGTCGAGGCTGCGGTCGACGATCACCATCGGCGTCTTCACGCCGGCCAGCCCCTGCGCGAGACCACTGTCACCGCC
>NZ_QAIU01000114.1:0-10342 GCF_003061205.1 Pseudomonas sp. HMWF006 | reverse complement strand
AACTCAAACACCTCGCGCACCACGATCCGCTCACGGATCTGCCCAACCGTCTGCTGTTCAGCGATCGTGCCGAGCAGGCGCTGGCGTCGGCGCAGGCGCACAAGCGCGGTTGCGCGTTGCTGATGCTCGACCTGGATCATTTCAAGATGATCAATGACAGCCTCGGCCATAACGTCGGCGATCGCTTGCTCAAAGCGGTGTCGGCGCGCTTGCAGGCGCTGTTCGGCCCCGGCATCACGCTGGCGCGACTGGGGGGTGACGAATTCGCCGTGCTGGTGGAAAGTTGTCCACAACCGGGGCAGGCGGCGGCGTTGGCCCAACGTATTCTCGACGCGCTCAAGGAGCCGTTTCGCCTTGAAAGCCACGAGTTGTTCATCAACGTCAGCATCGGCATCAGCCTGTTTCCCAGCGATGCGTTGAGCGCCGACCAATTGTTGCGCAACGCCGATGCCGCGTTGTTCAAGGCCAAGAGCAGTGGCCGCAACGGTTATGCCCTGTACACCGAAGAACTCACCGCCCACGCCCAGCAACGGGTCGAAATCGCGTTCGAGTTGCGCCGCGCCCTGGAGCAGCAGGAGTTGCGGGTTTACTACCAGCCGGTGCATGACCTGAAAACCGGTCGCCTGATCGGCGTCGAAGCGCTGGTGCGCTGGCAGCATCCGCAGCGTGGCCTGGTGTCGCCGGCGGAGTTCATTCCGATTGCCGAACGCACCGGTTTGATCGCCGAAATCGACGACTGGGTGATGCAGCAGGCGTGCCGGCAGATGTGCGCGTGGCAGCAGGCGGGCGTGGTGTTGTCGTTTGTCGCGGTGAACGTGTCGTCGCGGCTGTTTGCCCGTCGCGAGTTGTATCAACAGGTGGCGCAAGTGCTGCACGACACCGGGCTGAATCCGGCTTGTCTGGAGCTGGAAGTCACCGAAAGTGCGGTGATGGACGACCCGGAAGTCGCGCTGGAACAGATGCACCGTTTGCGTGAGCTGGGCATTCGCCTGGCCATTGATGACTTTGGCACTAGCTATTCGTCGCTGTTGCGGCTCAAACGTTTGCCGGTGCAGAAGTTGAAGATTGATCAGGGTTTCGTTGCCGGTCTGCCGTGGGACGAGGACGATGCGGCGATTGCCCGGGTGATCATCGCGCTGGCTCGCAGCATGGGGATGCAAGTGCATGCCGAGGGCATCGAGCAGGTCGAGCAGGCGGCGTTTCTGCTGGCGCAGGAGTGCGATCTGGGCCAGGGCTACTGGTTTGGGCGGCCGGTGCCGGCGGCGGAGCTTGATTGGGCGCGCGCGCCTGTTATCGGTTGAATCCGATCTTGTGGCGGGGGAGCTTGCTCCCGCCCGAGTACGAAGCGCTCGGTTTTTTGGGTCTGCTGCGCAGCCCGGCGCGAGCAAGCGCCCTCGCCACAGGGGTTGCGGTGTTCTTGAGTACCGGGAAAGCGCGCAAACCCTTGTCCCGTCAGATAATGTTTTTCAGTTATATAAACATTCTTAAATAGTCTTTTTAAGAATATCTGCGCCTCTCTTATATTGCTCCCACGCCGAACGCAGTGCCGCCCACTGCCAGGCATATCCCATTCAAAGGAGCAGCACCATGAGCGCATCCCTTCGCAGCGTTGACGGTCAGGACGAAACCACCATCTTGCGTGAAATCCAGAGCGCCCTGCGCGATCTGCGGTTCGGCGCGGTGGAGATCACTGTGCACAACGCCCAGGTCGTGCAGATCGAGCGCAAAGAGAAATTCCGTTTGCAGCAACCCGGTAAACAACCGGGCTGATTTGAAGAGCCAAGGATCGCAGCCTGCGGCAGCGCCTGCAGGGGATTGTGCGCAGACGCTGCCGAAGGCTGCGATCTTTTGAACCGGCACCACGCTTTCCGAAATACATAAGAAAAAGCCACCACCGAGAATTCCAGGAGCTTTCACCATGTCGTCGATTCGCCGTTACGCTTTGGCCGCCCTGGCCAGCGCTGTGTTTGCCGGTTCCGCCGTTGCCAAGGATTACGAACTGCTCAACGTGTCGTATGACCCGACGCGCGAGCTGTATCAGGACTACAACGCTGAATTCATCAAGTTCTGGCAGAAGGACCATGCCGGCGACACCGTGAAAATCCAGCAATCCCACGGCGGTTCGGGCAAGCAGGGCCGTGCGGTGATCGACGGTCTGCGCGCCGACGTTGTGACCCTGGCCCTGGCCGGCGACATCGACGAAATCGCCAAGCTCGGCAAGTCCTTGCCGGCCGACTGGCAGAAGCGTCTGCCGGACGCCAGCACCCCGTACACCTCGACCATCGTGTTCCTGGTGCGCAAGGGCAACCCGAAAGGCATCAAAGACTGGGGCGACCTGATCAAGAACGACGTCTCGGTGATCACCCCGAACCCGAAAACCTCCGGCGGTGCGCGCTGGAACTTCCTCGCCGCGTGGGCCTACGGCCTGAAAGCCAACGGCGGCAGTGAAGAAAAAGCCAAAGAGTACGTACAGACCCTGTTCAAGCACGTGCCCATACTCGATACCGGTGCTCGCGGTTCGACCATCACTTTTGTCAACAACGGTCAGGGTGACGTGTTGCTGGCCTGGGAAAACGAAGCGTTCCTGGCGCTGAAAGAAGACGGCGGCGCGGACAAGTTCGACATCGTCGTGCCGTCGCTGTCGATTCTCGCCGAACCGCCGGTGGCGGTGGTCGACAAGAACGCCGAGAAGAAAGGCAACGAGCAGATCGCCGAAGCCTATTTGAAACACCTGTACAGCCCGGCCGGTCAGGAGATCGCCGCGAAAAACTTCTACCGTCCGCGTGACAAGGACGTGGCGGCGAAGTACGCCCAGCAGTTCCCGAAACTGGAACTGGTGACCATCGACAAGGACTTCGGCGGCTGGAAAACCGCGCAACCGAAATTCTTCAATGACGGTGGCGTGTTCGACCAGATCTATCAGGCGCAGTAATCTGACCCACAATGAGCCTGATGCTCAGGCACGAAACCATGTGGGAGCGGGCTTTTGTGGCGAGGGGATTCATCCCCGTCGGGCTACGCAGTAGCCCCGAAATCGGCAAATGCGGGAAACCAGGCACACCGCATGCGATGGTTTTGGGGCAGCTACGCTGCCCATCGGGGATAAATCCCCTCGCCACAGAGCCCGCTCCCACATTGATGCGTTTTTAACCAAGGACTTTTATGTCGCGTCGTATCTCCCCCGTCATACCCGGCTTCGGGCTGACGCTGGGTTACACCTTGGTGTACCTCAGCCTGATTGTGCTCATCCCGCTGGCGGCGATGTTCGTCCACGCCGCCCAACTCACCTGGGATCAGTTCTGGACGATCATCTCCGCCCCGCGCGTGCTGGCCGCTCTGAAGCTGAGCTTCGGCACCGCCCTGTGTGCGGCGATCATCAACGGCATCATCGGTACGCTGCTGGCCTGGGTGCTGGTGCGCTACACCTTCCCGGGACGCAAGGTGATCGACGCGATGATCGACCTGCCGTTCGCCCTGCCGACGGCCGTGGCCGGTATCGCCCTGACCGCGTTGTACACCCCGACCGGACTGGTCGGGCAGTTCGCCGCTGACCTCGGTTTCAAGATCGCCTACACGCCGCTGGGCATCACCCTCGCGCTGACCTTCGTGACCTTGCCGTTCGTGGTGCGCACGGTGCAGCCGGTGCTCGCCGATATTCCCCGTGAAGTCGAAGAAGCTGCTGCCTGCCTCGGCGCGAAACCGCTGCAAGTGTTCCGTCATATCCTCCTGCCAGCGCTGTTGCCCGCCTGGCTGACCGGTTTTGCCCTGGCCTTCGCTCGTGGTGTCGGCGAGTACGGTTCGGTGATTTTCATTGCCGGTAACATGCCGATGAAAACCGAGATCCTGCCACTGCTGATCATGGTCAAGCTCGACCAATACGATTACACCGGCGCCACTTCCATCGGCGTGCTGATGCTGGTGGTTTCCTTCGTCCTGTTGCTGCTGATCAACTTGCTGCAGCGGCGTATCGAAACCCCATAAGGAGGCGCGAGTCATGTCCCAATCGTCTATTGCGGCCGCGTCCTCGGCCAACGCTGCGCGCCGTGGCAGTGCCACTTCGCGCAGAATCCTGATCGGTCTAGGCTGGCTGATCTTTTTCCTGTTTCTGGTGTTGCCGCTGTTCATCGTGGTGTCGCAGGGGCTGAAGAACGGCCTTGGTGCGTTCTTCACCGCGATCTTTGAACCGGACGCCTTGTCGGCGCTGAAACTCACGGTGATCGCCGTGCTGATTTCGGTGCCGCTGAACCTGGTGTTCGGCGTCAGCGCTGCGTGGTGCGTGAGCAAATACTCGTTCCGCGGCAAGAGCATGCTGGTAACGCTGATCGACCTGCCGTTCTCGGTATCGCCGGTGATCGCCGGTCTGGTCTATGTGCTGATGTTCGGCGCCCAGGGCCTGTTCGGGCCGTGGCTGCAGGATCACGACATCCAGATCGTGTTCGCCCTGCCGGGCATCGTGCTGGCGACGATCTTCGTCACCGTGCCGTTCGTGGCCCGTGAGCTGATCCCGCTGATGCAGGAACAAGGCACTCAGGAAGAGGAGGCTGCGCGGCTGCTCGGCGCCAACGGCTGGCAAATGTTCTGGCACGTCACCGTGCCCAACATCAAATGGGGCCTGATCTATGGCGTGGTCCTGTGTACCGCGCGGGCCATGGGTGAGTTCGGTGCGGTGTCGGTGGTCTCCGGGCACATTCGCGGGGTGACTAACACCTTGCCGCTGCACGTCGAGATCCTCTACAACGAATACAACCACGTGGCCGCGTTCGCCGTGGCGAGCCTGTTGCTGATCCTGGCGCTCTTCATCCTGCTGCTCAAGCAGTGGAGCGAAAACCGTATCAACCGCCTGCGCGCCAGCGCCGCGGAGGAATAATTCATGTCGATCGAAGTGCGTAACGTCAGCAAGAATTTCAATGCGTTCAAGGCGCTGGACAACATCAGCCTGGACATTCACAGCGGTGAACTGGTCGCGCTGCTCGGTCCGTCGGGCTGCGGCAAGACCACCCTGCTGCGGATCATCGCCGGCCTGGAAACCCCGGATCAGGGCAACATCGTTTTCCACGGTGAAGACGTCTCCGGCCACGACGTGCGTGATCGCAACGTCGGTTTCGTGTTCCAGCACTACGCTTTGTTCCGCCACATGACGGTGTTCGACAACGTCGCGTTCGGCCTGCGCATGAAACCGAAAAACCAGCGCCCGAGCGAAAGCCAGATCGCGACCAAGGTCCACGAACTGCTGAACATGGTGCAACTCGACTGGTTGGCGGATCGCTACCCGGAGCAACTGTCCGGTGGTCAGCGTCAACGTATCGCCCTGGCCCGCGCCTTGGCGGTGGAGCCGAAAGTGTTGTTGCTGGATGAACCGTTCGGCGCCCTCGACGCCAAGGTGCGCAAAGAGCTGCGCCGCTGGCTCGCGCGTTTGCACGAAGACATCAACCTCACTTCCGTTTTCGTGACCCACGATCAGGAAGAAGCGATGGAAGTCGCCGACCGTATCGTGGTGATGAACAAGGGCGTGATCGAGCAGATCGGCTCACCGGGTGACGTTTACGAAAACCCGGCCAGCGACTTCGTTTATCACTTCCTCGGCGATTCGAACCGCTTGCTGCTCAGCGACGACAACCACGTGCTGTTCCGCCCGCACGAAGTGTCGTTGTCCAAACATGAGCTGGAAGATCACCATGCCGCTGAAGTGCGCGATATCCGCCCGTTGGGCGCGACCACCCGGGTGACGTTGAAGGTGGAAGGGCAGACGGATCTGATCGAGGCCGAAGTGGTGAAAGACCATGACAGCCTGATCGGCCTGGCCAAGGGTGAAACCCTGTTCTTCAAACCGAAGGTCTGGCAGAAAGTCGCTAACCTCTAAGATCAAAAGCTTCGCGAGCAAGCTCGCTCCCACAGGGAACTCGGTCGGACATGAAGTTTGTGTTCAGCACCCGTCCACTGTGGGAGCGAGCTTGCTCGCGAAAGGGATCTACACAGCCGCACGATTCGGATTGACTCGCACCACCCCCGCCCGCGCTTCGATCTGCTCTTTCAGTTCATGGCGCATGCCGAGCATGAACGCCAGTTCGGCGACGACAAACAACGGCCCGACAATCAGCCCGCTGACGTCATCGACAAACGCCGGTTTGCGCCCTTCATAGTGATGGCCGACAAACTGGATCACCCAGCCGATCACAAACATCGCCAGCCCGCTGCTGAGCCAGACCATGGTGCTCTGCTGCGCCAGCGCGTGCCCGGCCCAGACCGACAGGCCCATCAACAGCGTCATCAGAGCGCCAAGCTTCAGTTCCAGGCGCAGGTAGAACCACGCCGAAGCCAGTGCCAGCAGCACCGCCGGCGATAGCCACAAGCCGCCCAGTGACCACTCTGGTCGCGACAACAGCACCGCCACCGCCACCACAATCAGCGGAATGCCGATAAAGTGGCTGGCGATGTTGCGTGGGTCACGGTGGTAGGCGGCGTATTGACTCAGATGATCGACGAGGCTTTTCATTGTTGTTCCTCCTGTAGGGTGAGCGCAGCATGCCCCGGGTTCGGCGTTCGCTCTGTCAGGCAGGCGACAATTGGGAGTGATCATGGATAAGCGTTCACAGTTGATGACCGGGCAATGGTTCAGTCATCTGCCGGCATCCTTTCAGGATAGTCTGCTGGCGGCAGCCCGGGAGCGGCGGCTGACGGCGGGGCAGCGCCTGTTCCAGCGCGGCGATGCGCCGTGCGGGTTGTACGCGGTGCTCGACGGCGCGATCCGCATCGGCGCGGTCAGCGAGCAGGGCAAGGAGGCGTTGCTGAGCCTGGTGGAAGCGCCGCACTGGTTCGGCGAAATCTGCCTGTTCGACGGTCAGCCGCGCACCCATGATGCTTACGCCGTCGGGCCGTGCACCCTGGTGAACATTCCACAGACCACTTTGCTGAAAATTCTCGACGAGCACCCGCTGTACTGGCGGCATCTGGCGCTGCTGATGAGCCAGAAATTGCGCCTGACTTTCATCAACCTCGAACAGCTCAGTTTGCTCCCGGCCCCGGCGCGTCTGGCCCATCGTCTGCTGATGATCGCCGAAGGCTACGGCGAACTCGACCCGCCCCGGCGGATGCTGCAACTGCCGCAGGAACAACTGGCGTCGATGCTGTCGCTGTCACGGCAGACCACCAACCAGATCCTCAAGGATTTGCAGGCTCAGGGGATTATCGGGCTGGGTTACGGCGAGATCGAGATCCTCGATGCCGCGCGATTGCGGGCACTGGCCACACTCTAAAATCTGGCACCGATCCATTGTAGGAGTGAGCCTGCTCGCGATAGCGGTGTGTCAGCCAACACATCATGAACTGATACGCCGTTATCGCGAGCAGGCTCACTTCTAAAGGGGCAACGTGCGTGGCTTACGAACCGCGATAGGTCGAGAAACCATACGGGCTGAGCAGCAACGGGATGTGGTAGTGCTGGTCAGTCTGCTTAACCTGGAAAATCACCGGAATCTCCGGGAAAAACGTCTCGCGTTTGGCCTTTTCGAAATACTCGCCAGTCTTGAACACCACCCGGTACTCGCCCGCCTCGAAAGGCTGTTTGGCCGGGAACAGTTCGGCGATGCGCCCCTGTTCGTTGGTGGTGCCCTGAGCCAGCGGCTGCCAGTTCTGGCCGACGTGCTTTTCCAGGGTCACGTTGATGCCGGGGGACGGCAGGCCGTTTTCCAGATTGAGCACGTGCACGCTCAGTGGATTGCCGGCGGCCAGCGCCAGGCTGGAAACGGCGCTCAGGCCGAGTGCGGCGAAGGTCATGCGCAGGGTGGTCATGGTCAGACTCCTTATTGGGAACGGGTGAGGGTCAGGCCGGCCTGTTCGGCGGCCTTGATGGCACAGCTTTCGTCTTGCTCGCCGCCACCGGAACCGGCCACGCCCATGGCGCCGACCAGTTCACTGCCGGCAAATAGCGGGATGCCGCCGCCGAGCAACAGCAACTCGTCGAGGGTGTTGAGGTTGGCGGTGTTCGGGTTGCTGCGGGCGCGCTCGGCGAACAGCCGGGTCGGGGTTTTCGTCGACAGCGCGGTGTACGCCTTACGCTGACTGGCGGCGGTGTTGTGCGAGCCGATGCCATCGCCGCGCAAGGTCACCAGCAGGTTGCCGCCACGGTCGAGCACCGACACCGTGCCCGTGCAGTTACTCATTGCCGTATCGGCCAGCAGGCGTGCGGTTTTCAGATCAAGGTCGGCGTGACGCGGCAGGTCAGGGCCAGCGAAGGCGCTGGCGCTCAGGCCGATGGCGAGGCTCGCGGCAAGGTATTTGAAGGTCATGAGCAGGCTCCGAAAGCGAAGGACCTCACCTTAGCCGCCGGTCTTCGTCAGAACCCCGTCAGTCGGATTACAAGTTTGTAATGGGCAATCGCGCCGAAGGCGCCTAGCCTGTGTGCTTGATCAATCGAGGTGTGCCATGCGTTTGCTGGTCGTAGAAGATGAAGCCAAAACCGCGAATTTCCTGGCCAAAGGCCTGGGTGAATCGGGTTTTGCTGTGGACGTGGCACTCAATGGCCTCGACGGGCGCTACTTCATCGAGCAGCAGGAGTACGACCTGATCATCCTCGATGTGATGCTGCCGGGCCTCAATGGCTGGCAACTGCTGCAACTGATCCGCCAGCGCGGCGCCACGCCGGTGTTGTTCCTCACCGCCAAGGATGCCATCGAAGACCGCGTGCGCGGCCTTGAACTGGGCGCCGACGATTACTTGCTCAAGCCCTTCGCGTTCGCCGAATTGCTCGCGCGGGTGCGCACGTTGCTGCGACGCGGGCCGATGCGCGAGGCCGAGTCCTACAGCATCGCCGACCTCGAAATTGATGTGCTGCGCCGCCGGGTCAGTCGCGGCGGCCAGCGTATTGCCCTGACCAACAAGGAATTTGCCCTGCTGCAACTGCTCGCCAGCCGTCAGGGCGAGGTGCTGTCACGCACACTGATCGCCTCGCAGGTGTGGAACCTGAATTTCGACAGCGACACCAACATGGTCGAAGTCGCGGTGCGTCGCTTGCGGGCCAAGGTCGATGACCCGTACATGCCGAAACTGATCCACACCGTGCGCGGCGTCGGCTATCAGCTGGAAGCGCCCGACGATGCGCGCTAGGTCGATCGCCTGGCGGCTGGCGCTCGCGTTCGCTGTGGTCTGCGCGTTGGTGCTCAGTGCGATTGGCGTGTTTCTCTACCGCTCGCTGGCGTCGGAGATCGCTTACCGCGATGACCTGGCCTTGCTCGGTCGACTTGAGCAGGTGCGCGCGTTGCTCGCGGACAGCGACAGCCTCGACGCCTTGCAGGCGCGGCCGCGGCTCTATCAAAACATGCTCGGTAACCTCGACAGCCTGTTGCTGGTGCGGCGCGCCGACGGATCGAGCGTGATCGGCATCAACCCTCGGCAGCGCGCATTGCCGCCGCTCAAGGCGATCCCCCGCGAGCAGACGCCGCAGCGCCGCGACGTGCTGACCTGGCAGGCACCGGACGGTGCCGAACTGGCGCTGTTGTCCGGTGAAGCCCGAGGGCCGAACGGCGAGCCGCTGACAGTGATCGCCGGCAAGGTGCTCAGTGAGCGCGAGCAGATGCTCGGCCGTTATCGCATGCGTCTGTATCTGGCAGTCGGGCTCGGCGCATTGCTGGCGTTCGCGTTGGGCCTGGTGTTGCTGCGCCGTGGCCTGCAACCGTTGCGCCAATTGAGCGAAGCGGTGCGCGGAATCGACCTGCGTAGCCTCGATCAACGGTTGTCGGCGAGCGGTACGCCGGCCGAGCTGCTCGAACCGGTGCAGGCGCTCAACGGTATGCTCGCGCGGCTGGACGACAGCGTGCAGCGGCTGTCGCAGTTTTCCGCCGACCTCGCGCACGAAATCCGCACGCCACTGCACACCTTGCTGGCGAGCAACGGGCAAGCGCTGAATCACCCGCGCAGCACGGCGGAGTATCAGGAGTTGCTGGCGTCGAACATGGAAGAATTCGAACGCCTCAAGCGCATGGCCGAAAATCTGATGTTCCTCGCTCGCGCCGAGCAGGCGGAGCGGGCGCTCGACTTGCAGACGCTGGATTTGCATAGCCTCGGCGGCGAGCTGTGCGATTACTTCGAAGCCCTGGCCGATGATCGTCAGTTGCGCCTGGAAAACCAGCTGCACGGCGAACTGTTGGCCGACCAGCAATTGCTGCAGCGCGCCCTCGGTAATCTGCTGGCCAACGCGGTGCGCCACGCCGATACAGGCACGCTGATCAGCCTGCGGCGCTGCGATGAGCCGGGCGTGTGCTGGTTGCAGGTGCATAACCACGGCCCGGCCATTGCGCCGCAGCATCTGGGCAAATTGTTCGATCGCTTTTATCGCGTCGATCCGTCA